>CALGLM010000205.1 GCA_937930275.1 uncultured Ignavibacteria bacterium | reverse complement strand
TACTTTAAGAAACTAAAAATTTACAAGAGGAAAAAATGAAAGGTGAAGTTTTAACAATTTTGTTAATTGAAGATAATGAAGATCATGCAGAGTTGGTTAAAAGAAGTTTTGAAGATAACGCTGTTGCTAATAGACTAATTCACATTAAAGACGGCGGCGAAGCCGAAAAATATTTATTTGAAAGTGATGAAATGAAAGACCGGAGAAACTACCCAAATTTGATTTTATTAGACTTACGTTTACCCAAAATTGACGGATTAGAAATATTGAAAAAAATTAAAACAAATGAAAATCTTAAGAATATTCCCGTTGTTGTTTTAACTTCATCACTTGCCGAAAGAGATTTAATTACGGCATATACAAATTATGCTAACAGCTATTTGGTTAAACCTTTGGATTTTTCTAAGTTTACCGGAATGATGAAAGACTTAGGCTTTTATTGGCTTGGTTGGAATGTTAATCCTTTTGTAAAACAATAAATTATTATGGTAAAAAAAACTCTTTTATTAGTTGAAGACGACGAATCGCATATTGAATTAATTAAGCGTAGCTTTGAAGATGGTGAAAATTATTTTGAAGTATTTGACGCACGAAATCTATCTGAAGCTAAAAATCTTCTGGTACAAGTAAATCCCGATATAATTCTTTGCGACTGGCGATTGCCTGACGGTGACGGTGTTGAGTTGCTTAAATTTGCGGAAAATATTACAAAACCTCCTTTTGTTATGATGACAAGCTACGGTAATGAAAAATTTGCCGTTGAAGCTATAAAGTTGGGTGCTTTAGATTATGTAGTTAAATCTTCCGAAACTTTAAACAATATGGGGTATATTCTTAATAAATCGCTGCGTGAATGGGAATTAATTCAAATTAACAACAAAATGCAAGCAGAATTAAGAAAAAACGAGGAGTTATTATCGAAAATATTTAATAATGCGGTTGATATAATATTCATAAAAAATACTGATAGAGAATACGTATCTGTTAATAATTCGTTTTTACAGCTATATAATTTAAAGTTAGAAGATGTTATAGGTGAAAATGATAAATCTTTAAATACTTACGCAGATATTAGTTTGATAGAAAAGACGGATAATAAAGTTTTATTAGGCGAAACAATCAATAATACGGTAGAAATTAATATTAACAATAAAAAGACAATATTAAACGAGATAAAATCACCATTACTGGATAATAACGGAAAAGTTATCGGAATATTTGGAATAGGAAGAGATGTTACTGAAAAAGAGATGCATAAAACCGAATTACGTAAACTATCCAAAGCCGTTGAACAAAGTCCATCGGGAATAGTAATTACGGATGAAAAAGGATATATACAGTATGTTAATACAAGGTTTACTAAAATAACCGGATACAGTGAAGAAGATTTAATAGGTAATCTTCCTAAACTTACCGAAGATAACGAAGAATAT
>CALGLM010000204.1 GCA_937930275.1 uncultured Ignavibacteria bacterium | reverse complement strand
ATATTCTTCGTTATCTTCGGTAAGTTTAGGAAGATTACCTATTAAATCTTCTTCAGTATATCCGGTAATTTTAGTAAATCTTGAATTAACATACTGTATATATCCTTTTTCATCGGTAATAACTATTCCGGAAGGACTTTGTTCAACGGCTTTGGATAATTTGCGTAATTCCGTTTTATGCATCTCTTTTTCCGTAACATCTCTTCCTATGCCAAATATTCCAATCACTTTTCCGTTATTATCGAATAATGGTGATTTTATCTCGTTTAATATAGTCTTTTTATCATCTATATTAATTTCCACAGTATTGTTAATTGTTTCGCCCAATAAAACTTTATTATCAGTATTTTCTACTAAACTAATATCTACATAAGTATTTAAAGATTTATCATTTTCACCTATAACATCTTCTAACTTTAAATTATATAGCTGTAAAAACGAATTATTAACAGATACGTATTCTCTATCAGTATTTTTTATGAATATTATATCAACCGCATTATTAAATATTTTCGATAATAACTCCTCGTTTTTTCTTAATTCTGCTTGCATTTTGTTGTTAATTTGAATTAATTCCCATTCACGCAGCGATTTATTAAGAATATACCCCATATTGTTTAAAGTTTCGGAAGATTTAACTACATAATCTAAAGCACCCAACTTTATAGCTTCAACGGCAAATTTTTCATTACCGTAGCTTGTCATCATAACAAAAGGAGGTTTTGTAATATTTTCCGCAAATTTAAGCAACTCAACACCGTCACCGTCAGGCAATCGCCAGTCGCAAAGAATTATATCGGGATTTACTTGTACCAGAAGATTTTTAGCTTCAGATAAATTACGAGAGTCAAATACTTCAAAATAATTTTCGCTATCTTCAAAGCTACGCTTAATTAACTCAATATGCGATTCGTCGTCTTCAACTAATAAAAGAGTTTTTTTTACCATAACAATATATTATTTTACAAAAGGATTAACATTCCAACCAAGCCAATAAAACCCCAAGTCTTTCATCATTCCGGTAAACTTAGAAAAATCCAAAGGTTTTACCAAATAACTGTTAGCATAATTTGTATATGCCGTAATTAAGTCTCTTTCGGCATGCGATGAAGTTAAAACTACGACAGGTATATTTTTCAGCTTTTCATCAGTTTTTATTTTTTTTAATATTTCTAAACCGTCAATTTTTGGTAAGCGCAGGTCTAATAAAATTAAATTTGGGTAGTTTCTCCGGTCTTTCATTTCATCGCTTTCAAATAAATATTTTTCGGCTTCGCCGCCGTCTTTAATATGAATAAGTTTATTGGCAACAGCGTTATCTTCAAAACTTCTTTTAACCAGCTCCGCATGGTCTTCGTTATCTTCAATTAATAAAATAGTTAAAACTTCACCTTTCATTTTTTCCTCTTGTAAATTTTTAGTTTCTTAAAGTA
>CALGLM010000203.1 GCA_937930275.1 uncultured Ignavibacteria bacterium | reverse complement strand
AATGGTTTTAGTGAAATAATGTTAAATGTTGAGTATTAAATGTTGAATAAAAAACCATTATAATACTACCCGCAACCCATGAATTTATTCATGGGGGCGAGATAAAAATCCAGCCCATGAATTCATTCATGGGTAATAATAACGCCCGCTATCTTAAGATAGTGGTAATTGAATAAACACATATTTAGTATAGCAGTTATTATTAATTCCCCTTATTAATTACCACTATTTTTAAATAGTGGCTATAGAGCGAGGAATATATAAACCCCAAAACCGATGTCGCCTCTATTTGGCTAAACCACATCCTATTTTTTTATTACAAACTCGTTATTTTTCAAATTAATGTCAGGTGTTCTTTTATTCCCCAACAATATTGAAGCAAATTCATCTTCTGTTTTTACTTTTACTTCAAAAATATTTTTACCGTCTTTCCAAACTTTTGCAGAGTTATATATATCTATTTTTTTGCCGTTTGTTAAATTAATTTGTAAATAAACAGGAACCGGGAAATTACCGATTTTTTCAACAGAAATTATTGTTTCTCCGTTTTCAAATTTCGCACTTTTTATCCCCAAATCCGGATATCCTTGTTCATAAAACCATGGTTTTATAAACCACGCAAGTTCTTCTTTTGCTACGTCTTCAAAAGTAAAAAAGAAATCAAAAGGAATAGGATGTTTACCGTGCCACCTATTTATATATTCTTTTAAACAATTATCAAACTTTTCGTCACCAAGTAAATCTCGTAACATGGCATATGCTGTTGCACTACGTATATAGGCATGCATACGATATGGTTTGGGTTTTAAATTTGAGGTTAAAATCATTAAAGGAACTTCAAACTCTTTGCCCGCAGTTTTGTTATAATTTGCTATATTTCTTTCTTCCGGTTCATATCCGTTAGCTAACTCTTTTTGTATTTTATATGGTAATGCCACTGCAAAACCTTCATCCATCCAAGCATATTTTCTTTCATTTGTCCCCATATAAAAAGGAAAATATGAATGCAATATTTCGTGCGAAGTGACATGTACCGTTCCGGCAAAATCATCGGCCGATGCACCTTCATTAACCATCATGGGGTACTCCATACCTCCGGAACCGTTAAATACCGTTAATGAAGGATATGGGAATTTTACACCCGGAATTTGTTCCGAAAAAAACGCAATTGATTTTTTACTTATTTCCGCAACAGGTTTAAAACCTTCATTTTCCGGCTTATATACCGAAGAAATAAAAACTCTGCTATTTAATTTTTTATCAGTGCAATAACTTGTTGCGTCCCATAAATATTTATCACTAACGGCAAAAGCGAAATCGGGCATATTTTCGGCAATATAATTCCATTCTATATAATCTCCCCCTTTCGTAAACCCTTTGTTAATTACGTCAATAGTATCAATCACTTTAATTATTTTATCCGAATTATGGGCTTCAATAAATCTTGAATAATAAGGCTCGTTTAATATTTTATCCGGATTTTGTAAAATTCCGGTTCCCCACACTAAAAAATCCTTCGGCACTTTTACTTTTACATTATAATTGTTTATATCATTATAAAACTCTTGTGCCCCCGAGTAATCATTTACGTCCCATCCGTCAATATCATCATAAACTGCTACTTGAGGATAAAAATATGCCATAAAATATGCTGTTGAATCATATTTTCCCATTCTAACAAGCTGTGTTTGCGGTAAAGGAAAAGACCATTCTATCTCAACTTTAGAAGTAGATGAAGGAGCTATTTTATTATTTAGTTTTACAAATAAATTTGTCCCTGATTTATATACCTTACCTGTTACAAATTCTTTTGAATAATCATCACCGTTAATTACAATTTTGGTAATGTTAGTACCGTTATGAATAGTCTTAGGGTGTATCTGCCAATCTCTTATTGCATTTTTAGTATAAAAATCTTGGTACAAACGAAAAACCATTATGTCTAAACTATCTTTACTGTTATTTTTATATTGTATTGTTTCGCTACCGGTAAAATCTTCTTGTTTTGGATCAATCGTAACATTTATATTGTACTTGGCACTATTAATAAAATAATTTTCCCCCGGTTTACCTGTGTAGCTACGCGTACCGTTATCATAAGCAGCCTTTACATCCAACGGCATGTAATATTTTTCTGTTTGAGCCGTTATGCTAATACCAAAAACGAAAAGAACAAAGATTAAATATTTTTTCATTATTTATCCCTAATAACTATTTAAAATAAAAAAACCGCTTAAATTTAAGCGGTTTTTTTGAATAATTCAATCCAATTAATATTATTAATCAATATTTGAAAAAGCGTCTTCTAAATCAGCAATAATATCGTTTACGTTTTCAATACCTACACTAAGGCGTACAAGACCTTCTGTAATACCTGCTTCTGCACGTGCTTTAGCACCCATGCTTAAGTGCGTCATGCTTGCCGGATGTTGAATTAATGTTTCAACACCGCCTAAACTAACGGCTAACTGAGCAAGTTTTACGTTATCCATTACAACTTTTCCGGCATTAAAACCGCCTTTTAGTACAAAAGTTATCATTCCGCCTGGACCTTTGTGTTGCTTTAAACCAACTTCATACTCGGGATGACTTTTTAATCCGGGGAAAAACACTCTTTCTACTTTTGGATGAGCTTCTAAAAACTCAGCTATTTTTTGAGCATTAGCGCAATGTTTTTCAATTCTTAGAGATAAAGTTTTTAATCCTCTATGTACTAAGAACGAGTTAAAAGGATCAATAACTCCGCCCATTTGGTTTAAGCATTTTCTTAAGTTGCCGTAAAGTTCTTCAGTTTTAGCAACAATAATACCGGCAACTACATCTGCGTGACCATTTAAAAATTTGGTCATACTATGTAACACAATATCGGCGCCTAATTTTAACGGTTGCTGTAAAGCCGGGCTCATAAAAGTATTATCTACAACTAATAATGCACCGTTCTTATGTGCAATTTCGGCACATTTTTCAACATCCGATATAGCCAAAGTCGGGTTACCGGGAGTTTCGATATAAATTACTTTTGTGTTTTGTTTAACAGCTTTTTCAACTTCGGTAATAATATTTGTATCAACAAAAGATACTTCAATATTAAACTTAGTAAAAATAGTTGCAAGCAATGTTGTTGTCGGTCCGTATAAAGCTTTCGAACAAACTACATGGTCACCGGCTTTTAGTAATGTTGTAAAAACAGTACTAATTGCCCCCATTCCGCTTGCGCAGCCTAAAGCTTTGTACCCGCCTTCCAAATCTGCAACAGCATTTTCCATTGCTTCAATAGTAGGGTTCTTCATTCTTGTGTAAATATAACCGGCTTCTTCGCCTTTAAATATTGCCGCACCTTGGTCGGCACTTTCAAATTTAAATGTTGATGTTTGATAAATAGGGGGTACTACCGGTCTAAATTCATATTCACCTATTCCGGCATGAACACACTTTGTATCAAAACTTACTTTTTCGTTATGCATTTTGTCACCAATTTATTTTGTCCGTATGTTTTTATTCTTCAGTTCCGGCGTTATCTTCATCAGGAATTATTTTTGCTAAATCAGCAATGGAATCCCCTTCATTTAATTTAATAACTCTAACACCTTGAGTATTTCTACCCATAACACGCATTTCGGCAACTCCTTGACGTATTACCATTCCTTGTACCGTCATTACAACAAATTCATCGTTATCATTAACTTCTTTCATTGCAATTAAGTTACCGGTTTTATCACCCGTTTTAATAGTAATTACACCTTTACCGCCACGGTGTGTAATTCTATAATCGCTTAATTCGCTTCTCTTTCCAAAACCTTTATCAGTAACAACTAATAAAGTGGATTCACGTTTTACTACAATAGAACCTATTACTTTATCTTCGGCTTCAAGAGTAATACCTTTAACGCCGGTCGCTGTACGTCCCATATCTCTTACATCTTTTTCGTTAAAGCGAATTGCCATACCGTTGGATGTACCAATCACAATATCATTGTTTCCTTCGCTAATTCCTACTTCTATTAAGCTATCTCCTTCATTTATGTTAATAGCTATAATACCCCCTTTCCTAATGTTGGAATAAGCCGAAAGCACTGTTTTTTTGATAGTACCTTGTTCGGTTACCATTATAGCATATTTATCATCGGCAAAATCTTTAATTGAAAGGAATGCCGTTATTTTTTCGTCTTTTTCTTTTTCAATTAAGTTTTGTATAGCTCGTCCTCGGCTCGCTCTTCCCGTATCGGGCACTTCATGTACTTTTAGCGAATATACTTTTCCTTTATCGGTAAAGAATAAAATATAATGATGAGTAGCCGCAATAAACATATGTTCTATAAAATCTTCATCTTTTGTTCCGGCTCCGGTTACTCCTTTACCGCCTCTGTTTTGGCGTCTATAACCGCTTACGGGAAATCTTTTAATAAATCCTTTATGGCTTATTGTTACAACAACATCTTCGTTTGCAATAATATCTTCTAACGAAAATTCTTTGAAATCATAAATAATTTCGGTTCTTCTTTTATCGCCGTAACGTGTTTTTATTGCAAGTAATTCTTCTTTTATAATTAAATTACGTTTTGCTTCGCTTGCCAAAATTCCTCGTAATTTTTCAATTAATTGAATAACTTCTCTATATTCGTCTTCAATTTTTTTGCGTTCTAAACCTGTTAATCTTTGTAAACGCATATCCAAAATTGCTTTTGCCTGTATTTCGGATAGTTTAAATTTACGCATTAAATTAAGTTTTGCGGTTTCAACATCTTTGGATTTTTTAATAGTTTCGATAACTTCGTCAATATTATCCAAAGCAATAATGTAACCTTCCAAAATATGAGCACGCTTTTCGGCAGCATCCAATTCAAATTTTGTTCTGCGTATTAACACATCCATTCTATGCAATAAGAAATAATGCATCATCTCTTTTAATGTTAATACTTTAGGTATTCCGTTAACTAAAGCTAAGTTAATAACGCCAAAAGTAATTTGCATTTGTGTATGTTTAAACAATTGGTTTAATATTACATCCGGTTGTGCGTCTCTTTTTGTTTCAATTACAATGCGCATTCCGTCTCTATCGCTTTCGTCACGAATATTGGATATATCTGTAATTTTTCCTTCGTGTACCAATTCTGCAATTTTTTCAATTAAATTAGCCTTATTTACCTGATAAGGTAATTCGGTTACAACTATATTTTCTCTGTCATTTTTCTGTATTTCAACATTTGCGCGGGCACGTACAATAATTTTTCCGCGTCCCGTTAAATAGGCTTCTTTAACTCCTTCGTATCCAAAAATTATTCCCGCAGTGGGAAAGTCGGGTGCTTTAACATACTTCATTAATCCTTCAGAGGTAATCTCCGGAGCATCAATTAAAGCAACTAAACCGTCAACAACTTCACCTAAGTTGTGAGGGGGAATATTAGTAGCCATACCTACGGCAATACCGCTTGCGCCGTTTACAAGCAAATTAGGTAAATAAGCAGGTAATACACTCGGTTCCTGCAAACTATCATCAAAGTTGGGAATAAAATCAACCGTGTTTTTATCTAAATCTCTTAACATTTCATCTGCAAGACGCGCTAAACGAGCTTCGGTATAACGCATTGCCGCTGCACCGTCTCCGTCTATACTTCCAAAGTTACCTTGTCCGTCAATTAAAGGATATCGCAAGGAAAAATCTTGTACCATACGTACCATTGAATCATATACGGCAGTATCTCCGTGCGGGTGATACTTACCAAGCACTTCACCCACAATTCTTGCAGACTTTTTATACGGTTTAGTATGTAACATTCCTAAATCGTACATACCGAATAAAATTCTTCTATGAACGGGTTTTAATCCATCCCTAACATCCGGTAACGCACGTGCAACAATTACACTCATCGCATAGTCTATATACGATGATTTCATCTCGTCTTCTATTGATACGGGAACTACTTTTTCAAATATTGTTGGCATAATTTATTAACTCTTAAATTCTCTTAAAATCTTAATTATATATCTAATTTTGCATATTTAGCGTGCTTTTCGATAAATTCTCGACGCGGTTCTACAGCATCACCCATAAGTGTTTCAAATATTTTATCTGCTCGTGCAGCACTTTCTAAATTTACTTGCAATATTGTACGTGTTTCCGGATTCATGGTTGTATCCCATAATTGTTCGGGGTTCATTTCTCCCAAACCTTTATATCGTGAAATTACAACCCCTTTTGGTGCTCCGGTTTCGTCAACTTCTTCTTTTTCTTCCGTAGTTGATTTAAATCTTTTTAAAATTTTATCACGTTCGTCTTCGTCATACGCATAAAATTCTTCTTTCCCTTTTTTAATTTTATATAAAGGCGGCTGAGCAATATAAACCTTGCCTTGATTAATTAAATCTTGCATATATCTGTAAAAGAAAGTTAAAAGTAAAGTTCTAATATGGCTTCCGTCCACGTCCGCATCGGTCATAATTATAACTTTGCCGTAACGTGATTTATCCCCGTTAAAATCCTCTGCAATTCCGGTACCCAATGCAGAAATTATTGCTTTAATTTCGTTATTTTCCAAAATTTTATTTAACTTCGATTTTTCCACATTCAATATTTTACCGCGTAACGGTAATATTGCCTGAAATCTTCTGTCTCTTCCTTGTTTAGCACTACCGCCTGCAGAATCCCCTTCCACTATATACATTTCGCAATGTTCGGGATCGTTTATAGAACAATCCGCAAGTTTACCGGGTAAACGCATTGTATCTAATGCATTTTTACGTCTTACAAATTCACGGGCTTTTTTAGCGGCTTCTCTTGCTTCTGCAGATTTTAAGCATTTTTCGATAATTTTTTTACCGACACCTGGGTTTTCTTCCAAATATTCGGCAAGTTTTTCACCTACAATCGATTCAACAATCGATTTAACTTCACCATTGCCTAATTTAGTTTTAGTCTGTCCTTCAAATTGCGGTTCGGCAACTTTTACGCTTATTACGGCAGTTAAACCTTCTCTAAAATCTTCACCGGTTAACGATATTTTTGAATTTTCTTTAACTAAGTTATTTTTAGATGCATACGTGTTTAACGTTCTTGTTAATGCAGTTCTAAAACCTACTAAGTGCGTTCCGCCTTCGTGTGTGTTAATATTATTAACATAGCTAAAAACGTTTTCGCTGTACTGACTGTTATATTCAAACGAAATTTCTACCGGCGTATTTTCTTTTTCGCCTTCAATATAAATCGGCTTATGTAACGATTCTCTGTTTTCGTCCAAATATTTTACAAATTCAACTAAACCGCCTTTAAAATGATAAATAGCTTCTTCACCTTCAAGCTCATCTTTAATTTCAATAGTAATATTTTTATTAAGATAAGCTAATTCCATCATTCTTTCGGCAAGAGTTTCAAATTTAAATTTTGTCGATTTAAATATTTCGCTGTCCGGTAAAAAGGTTACCGTAGTTCCGGTTTCATTCGGTTTACATTTACCAATTTCTTTTACCGGATATTTCGGAACTCCGCGTTCATATTCTTGTTGATAAACTTTACCGTCACGTTTAACTTCAACAATTAACCATTCGGATAAAGCATTAACAACCGATACACCCACACCGTGCAAACCGCCGGAGACCTTATAACTATCTTTATCAAATTTTCCTCCTGCGTGTAAAACAGTCATTACAACTTCAAGAGCCGACCTGTTTTCTTCCGGGTGCATATCTACCGGAATACCTCGCCCTCTATCTAAAACTGATACACTTCCGTCTTTGTTTATTTTAACAAGAACATAATCATTATATCCGCCTAAGCATTCATCTATACTATTATCTACTACCTCGTTAACAAGGTGATGTAAACCCCTTGAACCTACATCCCCAATATACATGGCGGGTCTCATCCTTACGGCTTCAAGTCCCTTTAATACGTTAATGTTTTTTGCGGTATAGTTGTTGGAACTATTGGCTACCACCTTATTTTCTCCCTATTTATTTCTAAACAAATTTAATTGAACTTACTACTTCTTTATTGTAATACTTATTTATTTTTTCTTTTAATGCTTCTTGTCTTAAATTTAATTCTTGTCGCATTACTGAATTTTCAACTCGTAAACTTAAAATCTTTTTGTTTAATTTTACAGGTACTACATAGTCCGCAAATTCAGGAAAAATCAATAAAAACTCTTCTACAACTTTATATTTTATTCTTACTTCTCTTATCTTTTCCATATCGGCAGAATCTAATATTATATCTGCCAAACTTTTTATTCCCTTTTCTTTCAACTTAAGCTACCGTTATTAATAGTAAAAATTGAAGATTTTAATCCGCCATCTAATTTGCCGATGTTCGAAAAATCGGTTGCAGTTATAAACGATTGTCCTATATTTTTTAAATATCTGCTAATGCTTTCTGAACGGAATGTATCCAATTCGCCAAAAACGTCATCCATTAAAAATACAGGAGTGCTATTCAAAATATCCTTTATATAAAAAAACTGTCCGAATTTAAGAGCTACTTGAAAGGTTTTATGCTGTCCTTGACTTCCGAATTTTTTTAACTCTAAATTATTTATTCTAAACAGAAAATCATCTCTGTGTGGACCTACCAGATTAGAACATCTTCTAAGTTCGTCTTCTCTTCTTACATTAAGTAAGCTGAAAAAATCATTTTTAACATTATTTTTATCAAAATGTCCGTATGTTAAATATTCAATATTCGGAATTTCCTTTTCACCTAATAATTTTTCATAAGTCGATATTATATACTCGGTAAATTTTTCGGCAAATAAAAACCTATGATTAATTATTTCCGTTCCTAAATTAACAAGGTTTTCGCTCCAAATATCAAGTTCGCTTATTAAGCTTCTATTCCCTGTTATACTTATCTGATTTAATAATGATGACCTTTGTTTAAGTGTTTTATTGTAGTCCAATAAAATGTTTAAGTAGGCACCCGATGTTTGAGAAATAACCGAGTCAACAAATCTTCTTCTTTCTGCAGGGCTTCCTTGGGTAATTGCATGGTCACCGGGGGTTATCGTAACAATTGGGAACTTGCCTATAATATCAGCAGATTTGTTTATCTGTTTACCGTCTAAAAGATAATTTTTTTTATTGGTATCTTTATCGTAATAGAGAACAGCGGAGTTACTTACTAAACCTTTTATATCACCTAAAATTTTAAAACTTGTAGATTCAAAATTAAC
>CALGLM010000202.1 GCA_937930275.1 uncultured Ignavibacteria bacterium | reverse complement strand
TCCCTTTTAATGCACGATTCTTTTTTATGCAAAGTTCAAACATAAATTCGGAAACGGATTCTGAGGTTTCGCCCGAGTTTAGAATACCGTTAAAAGTAGTAAAAACCGAAAATGCGTCTAATTTGTCAATATCATATTCTTTTGCCATTAAATCCCTATAGATTAAATAGTAATATAAAAAATTAATTAAATTATTTTAGTCGAAAGTTTTTCCCTAAGGATAAAGCCGAGATATTTGCATACAAGCAAATATATTATACAACAAATATATAAAAAATATTAAAAATATATGTAAATTTTTTTTAGATTAAATCTACAAATGAACTATAATCAGGTTGAAATAGTCTTTTGTAGTTTCTTAAAGCAAAACCGTCAGTCATGCCTGCAATATAATCGCATAAAATTCGTACTTTATCGTTATCATTAGTTTGTGTTTTAACAAGTCTATCGTTAAACTCCGGCAGTAGTTTTAATAATTTATTTTCGGATATATAGTTTTTTTCAAAAGCATCGAATAACTTTTCAATTAAATAAGCGGCTTTGTGCTCCATTTGGTGAAGTTGAGAAGTACGGAAAACAATGTCAACAGAAAGTTTTTTAAATAGCTCGAGTTTTTCGAGAACATTTTTATCTATAATAAGTTTATATTTGTATCGGTTTGTCAAATTATCCATAAATGTTGATCGCAGTTTTACCGAGCACGAAGATATAAAATAACCGATTAAAGCGCTTAATTTCTTTTTATAAGTATCGTTTTTAATCCAATCTGCCAAGTCGCTTAAAAATTCTTCCTGTCGCAAAGATAAATTTTCGGCATAAGTTTTACCCCATTTAATTAATGAGGAATAATTTATAAATCCACCCATAATGCTATCAATTAAATCATTAATAGCATAAGCGGTATCATCGGCAAAGTCCATTATTTGGCATTCGATACTTCTAAATAAGTTTAATTCTTTTTCACTTGATAAATAATTTTTATACTCTAAGTTATTAAAAACAAAATTCAAGTATTTAGCTTGAAAATCATAAATAAAGTGGTTTTCTTGCTCATAAGAATCAGAGTATAAGGTTTTATATTTTAAAATACTATCAATAAAAGCGCGGGTTGGGTTCATACCTCGCTGTCTGTTATCGTCTCTAAAAAAGGTTTCCGTAATAAGGCGTAAGGTTTGTGCATTTCCTTCAAAACCCCCGTACGGACGCATTAGTTTATGCAAAATTCTCTCACCGCCGTGTCCAAAAGGGGAATGTCCCAAGTCGTGTGCAAGGCATGCGGCTTCAATTAAATCTTCGTCAAGGTAGTAATCGTAATTAAAAATATCGGGTTGATTAGTATTCAAATAATAGCAAATAGCTCTGCCTATTTGGGCAACTTCAATTGAGTGCGTTAAACGCGTTCTATAAAAGTCGTATTCACCGGGTAAAAATACCTGAGTTTTTCCTTGCAACCTTCTAAACTCGCTTGAGTGGATTATACGGTCTCGGTCAATTTGAAAAACCGTTCTATATTCGTTATCACGCGGACTATCTTTAAGGCGCTGTGTATCAAAATCGTTATAAAATGTGTTTTTACCGAACATAGGCAATCCGATAAGTGAATATTATTAAAGTAATTAATATATTAAATTAAATAACAAATAACCAAGAAAACTTGGCTAAAATTACGAAATCTTTACTTTTTAACTTGTTTTCGGTTTCTAATAATTGATTAACCACCAGGTAAAAATCACTGCCTATTTTCGGTTTCCAATTAATACGGTAATTTATATTTATCTCTTTATCCGCATTATTCCATTGGCAAAATACAGAAGAAAGCAGCTTTGTGGAAAAATTAACTTTTAATCTTCCGCCTAATTCGTATGTGGAAAATTTACTATTAGAAAATTCAATTTTATTATAGTTAAAATCTCCTTCAAATATAAAGTGCTTATTAAGTACGGCAGTAACAACACCGCTAATGCCTGTAATTTTACCTGAATAAAAATCCCCTTTTTCAAAATCAATTTCACCGTAAACAGCCTCAGAAGTTGAACTTATAAATCGAGCAAGAAAACTATTGTACCAATATTTACCGGCATGAATTTTTGTCGTATCAAAAATCGTATAGTCCTCTTTTACATAATCAAAATCCCTTTCAAATCCAAAGTAAACAGATTCACCGCTTAATAGTGAAAATCCGAAAGGTTGAATAAAAAAACTTGCTTGTTGAAGTATATTGTCTTTATCAAAGTACATATCGGTTTCAAAAGGAGTAAAAAATAACCTTCGTATTCCGTAAGCGTTTATTCTGGGTTTAACATCTAACGAGTATTCATATTTTTGTACACCCGTACGATTTATAAAGCCCATCTGCGGATTAAAGTTTTTTTGAAAAAAGGAGTAAGAAACATATTGATCAATTAAATCATTCGGAAAATCCAGTGAAAAAAATCCTGCGTAAGTGTTCGGCGGAGCATCTTTTTCCAATGTTTTTGCCATTCTGCTTGTAAACACAATGTTTTTATCACCTAAAAACGAGTTGGATTGAATTGAAAAATCGGCACCTAAACTACTGTTATAGCCTTTTTTTGTTAGTTTATTTGTTACCATAATACCGGCAAAAGATTGATTAAGCAAGTCGTATTTAATTCTTGTAGCCGTATAGTTAGTTGTCGGTTCATCATATTTTTCGGCAGTTTGCAGGTTTAAAAATCCCAGTTCCAATCTACCGGTTCTTCCTACTAATTTTGCACCTCCTATAATGGGTATTTCTCGACCGTTACTTATGCCCATTCTTCTACTATAATAAATTGTGTTGGACCCGCCAAGATTAAATTTAAAAGTATTTACTCCTTCTAAAAAGAAATCTCTTTTTTCTGCAAAGTATAAAGGAAAGCGTGTTAAATTAATTTTAGCTCTGTCTGCTTCAATTTGTGCAAAATCCGTATTTACCGTTAAATCTAAAGATAGAGTTTCCGTTAAACCGTATTTAACGTCAACCCCCATATCTTTTAAATAGTCTTTTTGTTTGTTAATGTTTTGCGCTCCTATTGATAGATAAGGAACTATGTAAATAGGGTCACCTCTTTTAATATCGGAAATCCCCTTTAAGTCACCGGCTTCCGCTATTTTAAATAATCCTTTATTTTCTCCGACTGAAGTCCATAAATATGATTCATCGAAACGTTTTACGCCTCTTTCAAAGTTTATTCCCCATATTTGTTCTTTTTTATCTAAAAATCTAAACGAAGAAAAGGGATATCGAACTTCAATAAACCAGCCCTGCTCGTTAATTTGGGTTTTTACTTCCCAAACGGCGTCCCAATCCTCGTTAAAATCGCCCATATCCAATCCCGAAATCAATGCATCGTTTTGAGCACCCAAAGGATTGATAGCAAACCAATAAGCATTTCTATTATCGTTGTATGTATCAAGCATAATTCTAAAGTAATCATCTTTACTAAGATAACCGTCCCATTTCATTTCTCGGTAAAGAATATTTTCCGGTTCATCATCAAAACACGATACACCGAAATATAAATTATCGTTATCATATAAAATTCTTACTTCTGTCTTAAATCTTGGTTTTGCCCCTATTTTAGGGTCTTGTTCCAAAAAGTCATCAATAACTTTTGCTTTTTCCCAAGCTCCTTCATCCATTATTCCGTCAATTTTTATTTCATCATTAGTTCTAACGGCAAAACACTCTTTTACTTGACCATAACCATCATTAACATAAAAAATAAAACTTAAAACAAGTAACAATATTCTTCTTTTCACTAAGTGCCTGACTATATTTTCGGATAATTTTTTTGTAAATTTAACGTATTTTACTGTAAACTAAAACTAAAAAATATGTAAATTTACATATAAGTTTTTTTTATTTAGGTTAATTTTAAGATGTTTCGCAATAATCATATTACTCCTGCATTTATTCTTGTTTTTTTGGTTTTTGTTTTTCTAATAGGGGTTAGTTTTCTTCCTTCAGACTTATCAATTTTTGGTATCGAAATAAAACCCGTAGATTTGTTTTCTGAATTAAAACAAAATGATGACGAATTAAATTACACTTTTACTTCTTTGGAAGATTCCGAAGATGTTAATGAAAATATTAAACTTAATTTGGATGATTTGGTAAATGTAATTACCGAACCCATAGAAGAGAACAATAACGGCGGCGGACTAAGTAAATTTTATACTAAATTACGTGAATTACAAAAGGGGACTAATATTAGGATAGCCTACTTTGGCGATTCAATGATTGAGGGGGATTTGTTTTCAAAAGATTTACGTTCGTATTTGCAAAAAAAATTCGGAGGAAGCGGAATTGGTTTTGTACCAATTACAGATAACAATGCCGGCTCGTGGGCTACTATAAATATTCAGTTTAGCGATAACTTCTTAAATTATTCCGTTATTCATAAAAAACCAGCAGGATATAATTACGGAATTAACGGTTATGTTTATTTGACCGATACTACAAATACGGTTGATTCTACCGGAAAAGTAAAAGATTTTTGGGTTGAGTACTCCGGTAAAAATTTTGTGAATGCCAAATTGTTTTTTACTTCTTATTCAGATACTGCATATATCACTTATACTATTAATAATAAAACCACAAAACAATACCTCGGAAAAAATCTTTCAATAGGTATTTCTGAAATTAAGAGTATTAATAGCAGTAAAATAAAAATTAATTTTTACGGAAAATTAGCGCTATACGGAGTTAGTTTTGAAAACGAACCCGGAATATTTGTTGATAATTATGCAGTACGAGGGCATAGCGGTTTAAATTTAACAAGAATTCCAAAAAGCGTTTTACAGGCATTTAATTCGTATTTTGATTATAACTTAATAATTTTACAGTATGGAGCCAATGTTTTGGATGAATCCGTACATAGTTATGGCTGGTATAAAGAAGGTTTAGTAAAGACAATTAAATATTTGCAAAACGCATTTCCGGATGCCTCGATATTGGTTGTAAGTGCTGCAGATAGAAGCAGAAAAGACTTGAACGGTTTTTCAACAATTAAAAATGTTTTTAGTTTAATAGATGCTCAAGAATCGGCGGCAAAAGAAACAGGGGCAGCTTTTTGGAATCTTTTTAAAGCTATGGGAGGGGTTAATTCGATGCCCGTTTGGGTTGAAGGAAACATGGCTTCACCTGATTATACGCATTTTAATCATTCGGGTTCAAGTGCATTAAGTAAAAAGCTAACTCTTTCTCTATTAAAAAATTTATAACTATTAATGCGGTTTTATATTAAACTTTTCTTGTTTTTTTTTAGTATAACATTGTTTGCTCAGGAACAAATTGTTGATACAACCGCATACACATTTATTAATTACGATTTAAACAGAATAACTAACGGAAAAAATAATCTATACTCATTTTTTGAGAAACTTTATTTGTTGGAAAATAACGAAATAAATAAAGTCTCAATTTTCCATTTTGGAGATTCGCACGTTGCCGGTTTATCTTTTCCCAATAGATTAGAATACTTGTTTCAGTTAAATTTTGGAAATTTAGGTAGAATGGTTCATACCGAACAGCCAAAGGTTAAAAAAAGATATGCTAAACGAAGAAGAAGAAGGGGAGGGGATATTGATGATTTTAGTACTGAATTTGCTGCTATTAAAGATACTCTTTTTACGCCCGATTCGTTAGTTATTGATACTGATACATCTTGGTTAAGTTTAGTACCGGTTAATAAAAGCGGAATATATTTTAACATTTATGGGAATGTCGGTAAATCATTTCCTTTTTTTACTTCATCTTCCTTTTTTATGACCCAGCTTGAAGCGGCAAATCCTGATTTGGCAGTAATTACCTTAGGGACCAACGATGCATTTGCTCCAAAATTTGATTCTCTTTTATTTTATAATAATGCCAAAGAATTAATTACGGCACTTAAAAGAAGTAATCCAAAGGTTAATATTATTTTAACCATTCCTTCAGAATCGTATATTAAGCGCAAAACTATAAATGCAAATATTGAAGTGGTTAAGAATGCAATAATTCTACTTGCAGAAAAAGAAAAAGTTTGCGCTTGGGATTTTTACGATATTATGGCATATGATGATAAAATGAATAATTGGGTAGTTAACGGATTGGCTACAAATGATAAAGTTCATTTTACAAAACAGGGCTATACTTTAATGGCTGATTTGCTTTATGTTGCCATTATGAAAGAATATGAAAGTTTTTTGTTAGAAAAAAACAATTTTAGGAGGTAATAATGAACAACTGTTTGTCTGTTTCCGGTAGCCGTATTGACGAAAAAATTAAATTTGAAGGGGTTGCACGAGAAAACCCTGCAGTTATTGTTGACTATCCCGAACCATACGGAAGCGGACAGGGTTACACTTCACTTGAATTGTTGTTAATAAGTTTGTGTACTTGTAGTGCTTCATCAATAATACTGATTCTTAAAAAAATGCAAAAAAATGTAATTGATTTTAAAGTTACGGCAATTGGAGAAAGAAGAACGGAGCATCCTACGGGATTTAAGCACATTAAGCTTAATTTTACTATTAAATCAGATAATATTGAAAACGGAGATGTTCAAAAAGCTATAAAAATTAGCGAAGACTCGCTGTGTCCTGTTTGGAATATGTTAAAAACCGGTGTTGATATTGAGTGTGATTTTTTGATTAATAATTAATTTATTTCACTTCTAAATAATGTTTTAAATACTTACCTGTGTATGAAGTGGGATGACTTAGTAAATCTTTTACTTTGCCCGTAAAAATTATTTCTCCTCCTTTTTCTCCCCCTTCGGGTCCCATATCAATTATATGTTCTGCGCATTTAATAACATCTAAATTGTGTTCGATAATTAGTAGGGACTGACCTTTTTCCAAAAGCATAGTAAAAGCTTTCAACAATTTTTTTATATCGTCAAAATGCAAACCCGTTGTCGGTTCGTCAAAGATAAATAAATTATGCTGTTTATTATTAACATTATTTAAGTAGGAAGCTAATTTTACGCGCTGTGCTTCGCCGCCGGATAGTGTATTTGCAGGCTGTCCTAATTTAATATAACCTAAACCCACATCACTTAAAGGTTGAAGATATTTTTTTATTCTGGGATGAATTGAAAAAAAATCTAAAGCTTCATCAACAGTCATATTAAGAACATCCACAATGTTTTTATTATTATATGTTATTTCTCTAATATCCTTTTTATAACGTGTTCCTTTACACTCGTCACATTCTAAATAAATATCTGCTAAAAATTGCATTTCTACCTTAATAAACCCTTCACCCGAACAAGTATCACACCTTCCGCCGGCAACATTAAAAGAGAAATTTCCCGGAGTATAAAAACGAGCGCGTGCTAACGGTGTTTGCGAAAACAGCTCTCTTATTTCATCAAAGCCTTTTACGTAACTTATGGGATTAGAACGTGGGCTTTTACCGATAGGTGTTTGGTCTATTATCTCAACTCCGTCTAACGTATTATATCCCGAAATATTTAGGAATTTTCCAATTTTATTCGGGTTTTGTCCAAATATTCGTGCTAATCCTCCGTAAATTATATCATGGACTAATGTGCTTTTTCCCGAACCGCTTACTCCCGTAATTACCACAAATTGATTTAGGGGAATAGAAACGTTTATATTTTTTAAGTTGTTTTCATATGCTCCTTCAATCTGAAGTTCGGAAGAGTATGGTCTATCTTTGTATGTGGGAATTTCGATTGATAAGGTATTACATAAATATTTCCCTGTTAGAGAGTTTTCGTTTTTAAGCAAACTTTCGTAATTACCAATGTGTACAATTTCACCGCCCAACTCGCCGGCTTTTGGTCCCATATCAACTATTAAATCTGCTTCTTTCATTATTGCAGGTTCGTGTTCTACTACAATAACGGTATTTCCTAAATTTTTAAGTGACTTGATAATACTAATCAATTTTTCATTATCTCTCGGGTGAAGTCCTATGCTTGGCTCATCTAATACATATAGTGTACCCATTAAAGCAGAACCGAGAGAAGTAGCTAAATTAATACGTTGCGATTCACCGCCGCTTAAAGTGCTGCTAAGTCTATCTAATGTTAAATAGCTTAATCCCACATCATTTAGGAATGTTAAACGTTTAATTATTTCTTGTAAAACTCTATCGGCAACGGCTGTTTCAAATTCGCTTAATTTTATAGACTTAAAGAAATTTAAACATTTTTCGATAGGCAGCTTTACTACATCATTAATAGATAAGTTGTTAATTTTAACTTGTAATGCTTCACGTCTTAATCTGCTTCCTTTACATGCCGTACATGTTGTTAATCCTTTATATCGGTTAATAAGAATGGCTATATGCATTTTGTAGCTGTCTTTTTCCAACATGTTAAAAAATCCGTATATTCCTTTGTATCTTCCCGAGCCGTTATAAATTAAGTTTACTTCCGATTCGGATAAATCTTTAAATGGTATATCTACAGGAATATTGTTGTTTATTGCAAATTGAAGGATCTCATCCTTTTTATGGATGAACTTTGGAGTTCGCCAAGGCGCTACTGCACCTTCGGATAGCGAAAGATAAGGATTGGGAATAATTAAATTCGGGTCATATCCGTTAATTGTTCCAAACCCTTGACATACCGGACAAGCACCAAAAGGATTATTAAATGAGAAAAAACGAGGCTCCGGTTCTTCGTATCTAATATCGCAGCACTCATAAAATTTATTGAACTTTTTTATTTCTTTAGTCAAGGCATTTACTACTATTAACCGACCTTCACCTTCTTTAAATACCGTTTCAATTGAATCGGCTAATTGTTCACGCACTTTTCCTTTTTTTATTTTAAACCTATCTACAACAACTACTACTTCGCAACTATCACACTCTTCAATAAATGAAATTTCTTCGGAAAAATCATAAAATTCATTTTTTATGTAGAATCTATAAAAACCACGTTTGCGTAAAAATTCTATTTCTTCTTTTACTGTTCTGTTTTCATGAATGTGTAACGGAAATCCTAACAAATATCTATCGTTTTCGTTTTGTAATTCAATCCACTCGGCAACGGTTTTTACCGAGTCTTTTATAACTTCGTTACCACAAATAAAGCAATATGTTTTACCTATACGTGCAAACAATAATCTTAAATAATCATAAATTTCGGTAGATCGGAAGAGCACACGTCTGAACTCCAGTCACCGTACGTAATCTC
>CALGLM010000201.1 GCA_937930275.1 uncultured Ignavibacteria bacterium | reverse complement strand
AACGGGACTGAATAAAATTTAAGAACAACTCTAATTTTATTAAAATAATGCACATTTTGAAAAGATATTTTATTCCCATATTTTTTAAAAACGCTTTTCTCTATCTCTTTAGATTAAAAGAAACCGAATTAATTATTACCGTGAAAATAATTCCTCCTCTCTTCGGATTTAGAGAGGAGGATAAAAGAGATAAGTACTAATTTTTTGTAATGTTGTAACTCTAATACAATTCTATAATATGCTTAATTCTACTACTTAACATTTATTATTCTACCCGGTGTATACGGGGCTTTAATTCTTTCCAATTCTTTTTCTAATTCTTTAATTTCTTTTTCGTTAATTTCTACTAATCTTTTATATAACGGGGGAAATTCTTCGCTTAAAATATTAAAAGCGTTTCTTTCGTTATTTGTAATATTAGATGTTGAACGCCAATGTGTATAAACTAACGTGCTTAACCTTTCGTTAATTGTAACAGGTGAAGGCGGATTTTCTTCTGCACTCGGACTATCAGACCTACGTTCAAATTTTAATGAAATTTGTTTCAATTCCAAATTCAGTTCGGTTGCTTTTTTAATTAACTTTTCATCAACAGACGGCATAACAGACAGGACTTGTTTTATTGAAGTTAACTTATTATTAATTTCGTTAATAAATTTGTTTGCTCCCCAAATTTGTCTTGCAAGTTCGTTTGATTTTGTTTGAAAAGCTACCATTTGCTCTCTATCGGTTGCCGGTAATACAGTATTGCGCAACGGTACCGTGTTAAATTCTACCGGCTCAACAAGTTGTTTTGCCCCGTTTCGCGTAACTATGCTTAAACCAACTTTATATTTACCCGGCATCACTAAAAAGCTTCCCCTTTGTTTTGCAATAGGATCGTACTTTTCAACTTTATCCATTGGTGCCAAGTTTTGATATGTTAAATCCCATACAATTCTATTAATTCCTTTATTTGCAGACGTGTTTATTTTTCTAATTTCGTTTCCGCTTTCGTCATATATTGTAAAAATTAAATACGGAGCTATCTCTTCTTTTTCTAAGAACAATAAGCTATCAGAAGGCTGAGGTATCGGTTTCCCATCCTTAAATAATTTTTTTTCTGCTTCTTTTCTTTCTTGTTTTAAAGTTTTAGGAACGTCTTTAATATAGTAAGTAAATACAGCTCCAAAATCGGGATTAGGCGCAGTAAAGTAAGTTGTACCAAGTGAACCGCCTGAGTATCCTTTCATAAACATCAAAGCATCTTTTATAGGAAATATTTCGGCATCTTTTTCCGTTAATTGTTTATTTACTAATCGCAAAGGAGAATAATTATCTAACACGTAAAAACCACGCCCAAAAGTAGCAATTACCAAGTCGTTTTCACGTTTTTGTATTGTAATATCTCTAACCGGAATATCTGGTAAACCTGATTTTAACGGTATCCAATTTTCACCGCCGTCAGTACTTGCAAAAATGCTAAATTCGGTTCCCACAAATAACAAATCCGGATTAACAAAGTCTTGTTCAATTGAATGAATTGCCCCGTTAACCGGCAGGTTGTTTGCAATTGATTTCCAAGTTTTTCCTTTATCCGTACTTTTAAGAATATACGGTTTAAAATCATCACGTAATGTATTATTAAATGATGCAAAAACTACATTTTCATCAAATTTGGAAGGACAAATATCACTTACATATGTATTTTCGGGAACACCGTTAAATTTGTCAATCTTTCGCCATGTAGTCTGGTCTTCCGTAACTTGAATTAATCCGTCATCTGTACCGGCATATAATAAATTTTCTTTAATAGGTGATTCGGCAAGCGATATAATAGTGCCGAAAAGTGAAGTCGATTTATCTTTTGCAACCGCATCAATACTCCAATACTTATCCATTACCTTCCAAGTATTTCTATCAATTTTTGCAGTTAAATCGTCACTTATAACTTGCCAAGTATCTCCCCTGTCATCACTTCTAAAAACTTTATTGGCTGCCGTATATAACCTTTTATTACTAAAATGACTAATAAATAAAGGAGTATCCCAATTCCATTTATAGGTTAACTCTCCCTTTCTCGGTTCGGGTCTAATATCAATTGCTTCACCGCTTTTTTTATCAAATCGAACCATTCCTCCGTATTGTGATTCGGCATAAACTATATCCGGATTTTCAGGGTCAATTGCACTCCAAAAGCCGTCACCGCCGTTTGTAAAAATCCAATCACTATTAACAATTCCGTCACTGCTTAAAGTTTGAGAAGGACCCCCCAAACTATTATTATCTTGTGTGCCTCCGTAAACATAATAAAAAGGAAGACTGTTATCCGTAGCAACACGATAAAATTGAGTTACAGGTAAGTTTTCCTTAAAATCAAAAGTTTCGCCGCCGTCAAATGTCTCATAAACTCCTCCGTCACCGCCTATTAAAAAGTTTTTAGTATCTTTTGGATTGATCCACAAAGCGTGGTCGTCCACATGTCTATCTTTATAACTTATATTTTTCCAAGTCTTTCCTGCATCAAATGTTATGCGGGATACAGTTTCTAACGAATAAACAACATCAACATTTTGCGGATCACAATAAATTTCGTTAAAATACTGACCTTGAGAAGTATAATCATTCATTTTATCCCAAGTTGCTCCGCGATTTGTAGAACGGAAAAAACCACCTTTGTTTTCTGCTGCTTCAACAATCAAATAAAGAACGTCCGGATTAACAGGTGAAATATCTAAGCCCATTCCGCCTAAATCAACATTAGGTAAACCGACCATTATTTTTTCCCAAGTTTGACCGGCATCATAACTTTTATAAACTGCGGATTCGGGACCGCCTCCTATTTTGGTAAAAACGTGACGTCTTCTTTGTTCTGTTGTAGCGTACATTACATCAGGATTTCTCGGATCAAATAAAACATTATTTACACCTGTATGTTCGCTAATATTTAACACTTTAATCCATGTCTTTCCGCCGTCTATTGTTTTATATAAACCACGATCCCCACCAGGTCCCCAAACAGAACCTTCTGCGGCAACAAATACTATATTACTGTTTCTTGGGTCAATAACAATATCACCTATTTGGCGGCTTTCTTTTAATCCCATATTTTTCCACGATTTTCCGCCGTCTGTTGTTTTGTAAACTCCGTTTCCGTAACCCAAAGCGCGTTGGTGGTTATTTTCACCTGTACCAATCCACACTACATTATTGTTATTTGGGTCCATAACTACACAACCTATTGAATAAGCTCCGTAGTTATCAAAAACAGGTTCAAAAGTTGTTCCTCTATTTGTAGTTTTCCACACATGTCCGCTTGCAACTGCTACATAATACTCGCTGTTGTTTTGTGGATTTACGGCAAAATCCGAAATTCGGCCGCTGGTTACAGCAGGTCCAATATTTCGCCACTTTAACGAATTGAATAATCCGGTATCAACCGAATCTTTTTTCTCCTTGTTTTGAGCATTTAACCCTATTGCAATAAGCAATAAAAACAGAAATATTTTCTTCATTACTCTCTCCTAATAAATTAAAAACATTACGACAAATATTAGACGTATTAAATTTATTATAGTTTTGAGAGATAAACAAAGGAAAAAAATAATACCTTAATCAATCAATGTCTTTTTTTCATACAGCTCAAATAAGCAGTTTTGCCGCATTCTAAATTTTGTTCCGTGATTATGACCGGTTCTTGCATCAAAATCAACCAAAATTTTATTTTCTTCAATTGCATTCAAAAAATTTTCAATACTAAATTTTTCTAACTGCATAATATTTGTAAAATGGAAATATTCTACATCATTTTCAAATTTACTTTCTGCTTGAACGAAAAAACAATTGATTAGTTTTGTACCAGCTTTATGAAATAAATCATCAAAACCCCAATAAGGTTGTGGATCAAGATCACCAAAACCCACTTTTGAAACTACCGAATTCAACCATTTATCATGAATAGGATCTACAGAAGCACTATTGAATGAAACTCTCACTTTTCTTTCATCTCTATCAACAATAACTTTAAACCCTCTATCGCTATAGTTTTTACCTGAAATTGTTTGTCGAAAACTCATTTCATTTGAAGGATATTTTTTACCCGCTTCTTTATGTATCCACCCATAATTCAAGAGCAGAATATTTGGCACGAACTTTAATGCACGTGGAGATGGCTCCATGTGAAATAAAGTAATTAATGACGAAGTATTAGTTCTTTGAGCCTTTAACTCCCATTCTGCAGCATTAGGTATTGGCAAATTGTTCTCTTTTATGCCTAACAGATCTTCTAAAGTATTTCCGACACCCCCCGAATTTCCTTTGCGGGCATTTTTTACCCAACCCATTTTTTTTATTTTAACCAAATTCTCTATCAACTGCTCCTTTGTAATTACATTCATTATTTCTCCTTCGGTGGTTTCCAAAAATCCAATAAATACTCAAATGTTGTACCCATAGTAATATAGTTGCTGGGCCAACCAAATATTCCTATATTATTAACAATATTTGTTCTATCCCAAATAATTGTATTTCTTAATTCATAGCCTCTTTTTCTTAATTCCTCAATTATACTTACATGTAGAGTAACTCTTTGGTTTTCCCACCAAAAATCCGGTACATTTATTACACAGTGCCCTTTTTCCTTTAAAAGTGGAAATAATCCTTCAAAAATATCACCCATTGCTTTTGTGTATTCTAATAATTCATATGTACCTAAATCTCTTTCATCTTGGGAATATTGTTCAACTTTACCAAGTTGTCCGTTATCTCTGTCACGTCTTGATTTATTTTTCCTCTTCCTATTTAATAAGTTACCATAAGGCGGAGAAGTCCAAATTAAACCTACTGTTCCCGGTAAAAAATATTGATTAATATTTCTTGCATCATCTTGAATTGCCAACTGCTGACAATTGTTAAATACGTTATCTGTAATTAATCTCGAACAAGAAAGCTCGACATATTCTTTCTTCAAATCAAAACCAACTGCGTTTCTATTTGTATCTTGTGCAGAAACTAAAGTTGTACCGCTTCCGACAAAAGGATCAACAACTAATTCACCTTCATGCGTAAACAATTTTATTATTTTAGTTGATAATGAAATTGGAAATGTAGCTGGGTGAAGTTCTTTATCCCTAATATCTCTTTTTTCGTAAGTAAACTGCCATACTCCTAACTGACATTTCAACCATTCTTTTGCTTCCAAACAATTTATTTTATTGCCCACACATTCACAAGTTTTTTCAAAACCGATATTAATAATTTTAGTTTGCATTAAAATTCCTTAAACATTAATGCAAATATACAAAATTAAGATTTTCTTTTTAAGTATATTTTTTTGCGAGTGGATAATTTTAATATTAATATAGCAACCAATTTTAATTTTATTATTAGTATAAAACGGAATGCGAATTTCCGAAGTAATTCCACAACATATTTTTACGATTAAGAAATTTGCAACTGCAAAGTTTTTCTTCATTCAGATTTATTCCCAATATTAATTTTTTGTTTATTAAAATCTTATCGAATTATTAATAGTAATACACCCAAAAAGAATATTACTATTATAAATAATCAAATAAATCTTTGTTTAGTAAATATATTTTTAGTAAGTTAAATATTACTAACAAATAAGATTCGTTTATCTACTATTTATTTAAATAAAACTATAAAACTATGAAACTACCTAAAATTATTGAAGTTGACAAAGAGAAGTGTGTAAACTGCCACAGGTGCATTGCAGTATGTCCTGTTAAGTTTTGCAATGATGGGAGCGGAGATCATGTTAACGTAATTGATGATTTATGTATAGGTTGTGGGGAATGTATTGAAGGTTGTCCGCATGAAGCCCGTAAAATTGTCGATGATTTTATGCCGTTTATTGAAACACTGAATAAACGTGAAAAAATGGTAGCAATTGTTGCACCTGCAATAGCTGCGGAGTTTCCCGATACCTACAAAAATTTTAACGGTTGGTTAAAATCTATTGGTATCTCTGCAATTTTTGATGTAAGTTTTGGTGCGGAATTGACTGTAAAAAGTTACTTAGAGCATGCTAAAAGAAACAAACCGCAATTAATAATAGCTCAACCGTGTCCTGCAATTGTTTCTTATTGTGAAATTTATAAACCCGAATTACTAAAATATCTTGCCCCTGCAGATAGCCCGATGATGCATACAATTAAATTTATAAGGCAATTTTATACTCAATATAATAGCCATAAAATTTTAATAGTTTCTCCGTGCACTGCAAAAAAAAGAGAATTTGCCGAACTTGGGAAAGGGGATTACAACGTAACATTAACAAGTTTTGTAGATTATATTAAGAAAAATAGTATAAAACTAAATCAATACCCTTCATTAGACTATGATAATGACCCTGCGGAACGGGCAGTATTGTTTTCTACTCCAGGTGGCTTATTAAAAACAGTTGAACGAGAGAATCCGTTTTTATTAAATATTTCAAGAAAAATTGAAGGACCAACAGTAATTTATAAGTATTTTGATAAACTTCCGGAGGATATTAAAAAGGGGAATAATCCACTAATTATAGACTGCCTTAATTGCGAACACGGATGCAACGGCGGTACTGGAACGAAACGCGACAAATCTGTTGACGAACTGGAAAAGAATATTGACAAACGTAACAAAGAAATGCAGGAAGGTTATGCAAATAAAGGGATTTTACGCTCTAAAAAATTTAATAAATTTAAAATTAACAAGATAATAAACAAATATTGGAAACCCGGCTTATACGACAGAAAATATGAGAATTTACATCAATCAAATTATTTAACAATGTTAAAAATTCCTTCAAAAGTTCAAATTGAAGGAATTTATAAAGAGATGCTTAAATCAAAAGATACAGATATTTTAGATTGCAGTGCATGCGGTTATAATAATTGCGAACAAATGGCAATAGCAATTTTTAACAAATTAAATAAAAAGGAGAACTGTAAAGTTTACGAAAAGAACTATCTTGAAAATAATGTTGATTTATTATTAGAAAAGATGGAAGCTTTTGCAGATGGAGATTTGGGAGTGCACATTGAATCCGAAAGCAAAGATAATATTGGTAAATTATTAAGAGGATTTAATTACTCGGTTGTAAATATTCATGATCTTGTTAAAACATTGAAAAACGCAATAACAAATATTAGTGCAATGACTGTCAAATTGTCTTCAACAGTTCATCAACTTGCAACAGGCTCACAAGAACAATCTTCACAAATTTTTGACGTTGCCGGAGCAATAGAGGAAATGACTAATACTATTCATTCAACTTCACAAAGTGCAAATTTGGCAGCAAATAATAGCAAAAAAGCCGGAGAATTGGCTTTGAAAGGAGGAAATATTATTACCGAAACAGTTGATGGAATGACTAAAATTGCAAATGTGGTAGCTAAAGCCGAAACAACCATTAAAGCACTGGGTGATAGTAGTCAACAGATAGGTGAGATTATCCAAGTAATAAACGATATTGCTGACCAAACAAACTTACTTGCCTTAAACGCCGCAATTGAAGCTGCCCGTGCTGGTGAACAAGGGCGTGGATTTGCAGTTGTAGCAGACGAGGTAAGAAAACTTGCCGAACGAACGACAAAAGCTACAAAAGAAATTGCAACGATGATTAAGACTATTCAAAAAGATACCGTATTTGCAGTTGAATCAATTACACAAGGCGCTAAAGAAGTTGTAGCAGGGAAAGATAAAGCGGATAAAGCCGGTGAATCATTAATGGAAATTATTAGTGCGACTAAGGATGTTTCCGATAATATTAATATAGTGGCGACTGCAAGCCAAGAGCAATCAGCCACCAGCGAATCAATAAG
>CALGLM010000200.1 GCA_937930275.1 uncultured Ignavibacteria bacterium | reverse complement strand
CATTAATACCGTATTCAATTCTATCAACAAAATTTAGTTTATTTAAGGAAGATTCGGCTTTGCCGACTTTAACATCAAAAACCCAAGGCTCAATATATTTTTCAAGTTTTAATTTACCTATAATAAAACCGGATATTATTGCCAATAATAGACCGGTAAACATATAAAGCAACGCTGTTTTCCAACCGAATAAGCCAAATAATAGTACTAATGCCACTTCATTAATCATTGGTGCTGCAATCAAAAAAGAAAAAGTTACACCTAAGGGTACTCCGCTTTCAACAAAACCCAGAAATAAAGGAATAGCAGAACAACTGCAAAACGGAGTTACAACTCCTAAAAAGCTTGACAATATATTACCTATAAAAAGTTTTTTGCCTCCTAATAATTCGCGTGTTCTTTCCGGAGAAAAGAAACTTCTAATTATTCCTACTCCGAAAACAATTAATACCAATAATAAAAATACTTTGGGTATTTCAAAAATAAGAAACCAAAGTGCATCTGTAAAATGGGTCCCTTTTGTACTTCCCAAAATTGAATAGACTAAAAAATCGGCTAAATTTTCTAAGTTATAATATAATAAGAACCAAATAGGCAGTAAAATAAATATATAGTAATAATTAATTTTATTATTTTTCATTTAGGTAATCTCTAAATTTATTTAAGGGAAATATTTTCGGCATCAATTTTTGAATTATCAACATCATTTCTAAAAAATTTCTTTTTTAAGCGTAAAGAAACATTTACAAGCGAGATTAACACCGGTACTTCAACCAAAGGTCCTATTACTGCCGCAAAAGCTTCACCGCTATTTATTCCAAATACGGCAATTGCCACAGCTATTGCAAGTTCAAAATTATTGCTTGCAGCCGTAAAGGATAAAGTTGTTGTTTTGGAATAATCCGCTCCAATTTTTTTACCCAAATAAAACGAAACCAAAAACATAACAATAAAATAAATAATTAAAGGGATTGCAATTCTAATTACATCTGAAGGTATTTTTACAATATATTCACCTTTTAACGAAAACATTAAAACTATAGTAAACAATAACGCAATTAAAGTAATAGGAGATATTTTAGGTATAAAACTCTTCTCATACCATTCTTTGCTTTTTATTTTAAGTAAAATAAACCGGGTAAGCATACCTGCAAAAAAAGGTATCCCTAAATAAATGAATACGCTTTCTGCAATTTGTAAAATAGTAATGTTAACATTAAAAGCAGTTATTCCAAATATTTTAGGTAAATAGGTCATAAAAAAGTATGCATATACCGAAAAGAAAAGTATTTGAAATACCGAATTAAAAGCAACTAATCCGGCTGCAAATTCGGTATCACCTTTTGCAAGTTCATTCCATACTATTACCATCGCAATGCATCTTGCCAAACCAATCATTATTAAGCCGGCCATATATTCGGGGTAATTATGTAGAAATAATACTGCCAATAAAAACATTAAAATAGGTCCTATTAACCAGTTTTGCAATAGTGAAAGCAAAAGTACTTTTATATTTTTAAAGACATCAGGTAATTCTTCGTATTTAACTTTTGCCAAAGGAGGGTACATCATTAAAATAAGTCCTATGGCTAAAGGAATGTTTGTTGTCCCTTGACTAAATGAATTAAAATAAGTAGGAATTTTAGGGAAAAGATAACCGGATAAAACACCAATCATCATTGCCAGAAATATCCAAAGGGTTAAATATTTATCTAAAAACGACAACTTTTTATTTGAAAGTTTTTCCTTACTCATTAGCTTTTAAGTGTCTCAATTATTAATCTTTTTAATCTGTCTTTAGTGGGTAATTTACCTGAATGGATAACTTTTTCGTTTAATACCAAACCGGGGGTTACCAAAACACCGTAACCTAAAATATCTTGGTATTCTTTTACTTTTATAAATTCAGCTTCAATATTGTTTTCTTTACATATTTCGCGAGCCATTTCTTCTAAATTTGTACAGTTAGCACAACCGCCGCCTAAAATTTTTATTATGTTCATGTTTGTCTCTTAAGTTAATTTTTTAATTTTGTATATAGAGTTCTTAAATTTGAATTGTAAATTTCTTTTATTAAATTTTCGTTTTCATATAATGGTTTTACCGGTATTAAATCCATTACTTCCTCAAAAGTTAATTCGGAGTTGAATAATGTAGCAATACAACCTTTTACCATTTCTGATATTCCTATTTTTAACTCATCATCTGCTAAATTAAATTCTTTTCCTAAATTAAATAATTGCGCTATTTGAAACCATAAATAGGTTGGTCCCATTGCGGTAATAATTGCATAACTTTCTAATTTATTTTCTTCAACAATGGGCGTTTTACCAAAAAGGTCAAATAAACTAATCAATTCTTCTTTTTCATGCGCGGTGAAATTATCCGAAAACGCAGCCGGATTAAAGCCCTTACCGATATAGGAAGGGGAGATCGGAAGAGCACACGTCTGAACTCCAGT
>CALGLM010000199.1 GCA_937930275.1 uncultured Ignavibacteria bacterium | reverse complement strand
TGTTTCCGGATTTCCTACCGAAGAGCCGCCGAATTTATATATAACAGTTTCCACTTTTATAATCCTTTATAATTCTATTTTGTCAAACATTTTTCTATTGCTTGTTTTATATCATTTATTAAATCTTCCGCATCTTCTAAACCGACCGATAATCTAACCAAACTATCTGTTATACCGCCTGCAAGACGTTTTTCTCTGGGGATTGATTTATGAGTCATGCTTGCGGGATGACTAACTAAACTTTTTGCACCTCCTAAACTTTCAGCAAGTTTAAAGATTTTAGTTGAAGTTACAAACTTAGTTGCTACTTCTTCGGTATCCTCTTCAAATGATATCGAAATCATACTTCCGGGAAATTTTTGTTGCTTTTTTGCCACCTCATAATTCTTGTGTGATGTTAGCCCCGGGAAATATACATTCTTTATTCCGGGTTGGTTTATTAAAAACTCTGCAATTTTTTTTGCGTTTTCGCTATGTTTTTCAACGCGAATCTTTAAAGTTTCAAAACTTCTTATTAATAACCAACTATCAAAAGGGGAAAGAACTGCACCTGTTGCATTTTGAATATATTTTAATCGTTCACCTATTATCGGATCCTTTGCTACAACCAGTCCGGCTAAAACATCGGTGTGCCCGCCAATATACTTTGTGGCACTATGAATTACTATATCCGCCCCCAATTTTAATGGGTTTTGAAATATCGGACTTGCAAAAGTATTATCAACACATAATAAAACACCTTTTTCTTTTGCTATCTTAGCTATTTCCTCAATATCCGATATTTTTAACAATGGATTTGTAGGACTTTCAAGCCAAATTAATTTTGTTTTATCGTTTATAGCTGCTTTTACATTTTGTACTTCAGTAGTATCAACAAAATTAATTGTTATTCCAAAGTTATTATATATGGTAGTAAATAACCTAAAAGCGCCGCCATAAATGTCATCTACGGCTAAAACCTCGTCACCTGACTTTAATAATTTTACCACCGAATCAATTGCCGATAAACCACTTGCAAAAGCTAAACCGGTTGCACCATACTCCAGTTTTGCTATTATTGTTTCCAATATTTTTCTTGTCGGATTATTTGTACGTGTATAATCAAAACCTTTATTAACTCCCGGTGATTCCTGTACATATGTAGATGTTTGATAAATTGGTACGGCTACTGCTCCTGTTAAAGGATCTACCGGTATCGATTCCAATATTTCTGTTAATTCGTTCATTATTTTCTCCAATTATTTATTTTTAATTATTTATTATTTAAAACAAAAAAACCCGCCGAAAAAGCGGGGTCTAAATTTTTTCCCTATACTTTTTAGCACTATTTTAAGTCGTTGCAATACGTAATAAATCTCGACTATTTTGGGTTTAAAACAAAAAAACCTGCCGAATAGCAGGAATGAATAACACCTTTTGCTATTTAGCTATTTTTTTAATGTCGTTGCAATTTGCTTTAAATCCCGACAATTTTTTAAAGAACTAACGCAAATATAATAAATATTTTTGGCAACGCAATAGTTCGGTCAAAAATTATATATTTTTTTTCTTCTCCCAAATTTGATATATTTATTATTGTTTAGAAATAAATTAAATTTTAAAATATTAGTTGATACAATTATGAGACCAAATATTAATTTATACGAAATTAACACACGCGTTTGGATTAAAAATTTTTATTCGGAAAATAACGAACCGATTACAATTGATAATGTACCCGACAGTTATTGGGACAACCTTGCGGAACTGGGGATTGATTTTGTTTGGCTAATGGGCATTTGGAAAACTTGCTCATCTACAATTGATAAGTATTGCTTTGAGGAAGGTTTGGTAAAAGATTACTCAAACGCTCTAAAAGATTGGACACATGACGATGTTATAGGCTCTCCTTATTCTATAGATATTTATGAAATTAATCCCCTATTTGGAGATAAAGGAAATCTTTTTTTATTAAAGGAAAAATTGAATAAACGGGGAATTAAATTGATGCTGGATTTTGTATCCAACCACTATAGCGCAGATACTTTATTATTAAAGACACATCCCGAACTTTTTTTGCCTGCCGATAGCGAGATATACGCTCGTGATCCTTATACTTATTTTAAACCATTTAAAATGGATGACGTAATATATGCCCACGGACGCGATCCTTTTTTTCCTGCTTGGAAAGATACTATTCAAGTTAACTATTTTTGCAAAGAAGCAAGAGAATTTCAGGTTAACTTATTAAAAGACATTTCCGAACTTTGTGACGGCTTAAGATGTGATATGGCGATGCTAACATTAAATAATGTGTTTAATAATACTTGGGGCGGGGCGCTTAACAAAATGGGATATGAGATGCCTGATACACAGTTTTGGCATGATGCAATTTGCACCGTAAAAATTAATAAACCCGAATTTGTTTTTCTTGCAGAAGCTTATTGGGATTTGGAATGGGAACTTCAACAATTAGGGTTTGATTATACATACGATAAAAAATTAATTGATAGAATTGCTTGCGGAGGTCCTCGCGATATATTAGGTCACTTATATGCCGACCCCGATTATCAGGAACGTTCGTGTCGATTTATTGAAAACCACGACGAAAAAAGGGCTATCGCTTTGCTCGGTAAAGAAAAATCGATGGCTGCTGCTACCCTTATTAGTACGTTAACAGGTATGCGTATGTTCCATGACGGACAGTTTGAAGGCAAAAAAATTAAACTTCCCGTACAGTTAGGACGTGAACCTAAAGAACCGGTAATAAAATGCTTGCAAGAGTACTATTATAAACTTCTTAAAATTGTTAAAAATGATATTTTTAGATTAGGCGATTGGCACTTAATTAATGTTTCGCCTGCAGTAGATTCTAATTATACATTCCGAAATTTAATTGCATATGAATGGCGCTATAAATATGAAAGAGCTGTTGTTATTATTAATCTCTCTAATACCACTTCTATAGCACGAATTAAATTGGATGTTACAGGATACCCCGATGTTTTTGATTTGAAAGACGTATTGAATGATATTGTTTACCCACGAAACAGCTTAGAGTGTTATCATCAGGGTCTATTTGTCGAGCTAAAACCTTTTAGATCTCATATATTTTATTATTAAC
>CALGLM010000198.1 GCA_937930275.1 uncultured Ignavibacteria bacterium | reverse complement strand
AATAAAAATAAACAAAGGTATATATGGGTGCTAAATTATGTCCCAAAATTATTTTAGAAGGAACGCGATTAACTAAAAAAACCGATCTTGCATTTAAATTAAACGAACATCCAAAAATAGTCGGACCAAAAAAGTATAAATATCACTCACCTTTAATTTCTGCAGAGTGGTGTGCTTTTACTAATTACCCCTGGGGACGCGGTTTAATAAATTTTAATTTAGAAGAAGAACAAAAAGCAATGGAGACATATGCTACTTGGGTTAAATTATTTGAATTGCAACAATATTATTCATGGATAATAGACAGATTCCATATTTCTACGCAAATGTATCAATCCATTTATAATAACCGAATTTATGATTTTAGATGGCTTGAGGAAAGACTTGTTGCATTAGGATTTAGAATAATTTTTTGTTTTAGAAAACCGGATTCGTTTATAGAAGCACGTGAAGAAAGGTTAAAAATTTCCGGTAATCCAAAACAGTATGATAATTTAGATATTTTTATTAAAGAACAGGAAATTCTAAATGAACTTTTAGATAAATCGCTAATACCTGTTTTACATTTGGAAGTAACACATTATTCAATTGATCAGTTGGCAGATAATGTTGCCGAATATTTAGAAAAAAGCGGCGGACTATATTGTAAAGGTTAAATTTTGAAGGTTAAAGTTTAAGTATTTAATGATTTTAAAAAGTAACAGTAATTCATTAATTAATCACATAAAAAATAACAAGCACATAAATCACATTTTAGATATTAAAAAGACGCCTTTTTGGGCGTCTTTTTAATAAATTATTTCTTTATTTTCTTACAAAAGTAAAATTTTGCAATTTAATAAATATTTATTTCTTTACGGATTCACTATAACGTTCACTGGATTCTTCCATTAATTTATTCATTTTACTAATTAAATTATGAGGATCAGTTAACGAACCGTCAAGTAACATCGAAGCTTCAAAAAGTTGTTCTACAGTATTTTTAATGTAATTATCATTAGAATCAATTTTGAAAATATTTAACAAATTACGTATAATTTTATGATCTTTATTTACTTCAAATATTTTCTTTTGCAAACTTGTATCTTTATTAGCCATTCGCATTATTTTTTGCATAGATGAGCTCATTCCGTCATCAGGGCTAACTAAACAAGCAGGACTATCAATCAATCGTTTTGATTCTTTTACTTCTACAACTTTATCTCCTAAAATTTCTTTAATTTTGCCGATTAAGCTATCAAAGTGTTTTTCGTCGTCTTTTGTCAGTTTTGCAACTTCGGGTTTATCTTTTACAATATCATCAAATTTATCAAGCTTACCTAAATCTGCTGCTTCAACTGATTTAAATTCAAAATCCTTAAATTTGTGTAATGAAGATACAACAAATTCATCAAGCGGATCGTAAAAATAAAGTACTTCTACCCCTTTTCTTTTAAATAATTCAGTGTGCGGATCGCTTTCTAATGCGGAACGAGATGGACCTAAAGCAAAATAGATTTCCTTTTGATCAGATTTCATTCTGCTAATATAATCTTCCAAAGAAATTAAATCTTCTTCTTTTCCGCATACAGATGAATTAAACCTTAATAAGTTCATAAACTTTTCTTGATTTTGGTAGTCACCGTAACCAAGTTTAAAAATACGACCATGTTCTTTGAAAAATTCTAAATATCCTGCAGGGTCATCTTTGGCTTTTTTAGCTAAATATGTTAAAATTTGTCCTGTAATATTATTTGCAATTTTTGTAAAAATTATATTTTCTTGTAACGATTCACGTGCAATATTTAAGGGTAAATCTTCGCTATCTACAACCCCTTTAACAAAGCTTAAATACTCCGGAAGAAGTTCTTTTGTTTTATGTTGAATTAATACTCTGCGTACATATAAATCAAGACCGTAATTATCTCTTTGAAATCCGAAGAAATCCACGTTCTTTTTTGGGATAAACAATAACGAGTAGAATTGAATAGGCGCATCAACAGAGTTATGCATAATATCTGCCGGTTCTTCGCTATCGTAACTTAAGTGTTTATAAAATTCGTTATATTGTTCTTTTGTTACTGATGATTTTGGTTCTCTCCAAATGGCAGAAAGATTATTTACTCTTTCGTTTTCAATATAAATCGGGAAAGAAATAAAATTAGAATGTTTTTTTATAATACTTTCTATTTGCCATTTTTGAGTAAAGTCTTTTGCGTCATCTTTTAAGTATATTACTAATTCGGTACCACGACTTATTTTTTCGTCTAACGGATAAATTTCGTAACTTCCTAAACCGTCAGATTTCCACATAAAAGCACCGGAATCTTTTTTAAATGATTTAGATCTAATAACAACTTCTTTGGCTACCATAAAAACAGAATAAAATCCTACACCAAATTTTCCGATGATATTTGAAGCATCTGCTTTGCTTTCTTTTAATTGTTCTAAAAATTGTGCCGTACCCGATTTTGCAATAGTACCGATATTATCAATTAACTCCTGTTCGGTCATACCAATACCGGTATCTTTTATTGTTAAAGTGTTAGCTTTTTCATCAAAAGAAATTTTAATTTCCAAAGGTAATTCGTTATCTTCAATTTCTGTTCCGCGAATAGATTCAAATCTTAACTTATCTAATGCATCGGAAGCATTTGAAACTAATTCACGTAAAAATATTTCTCTACTGCTATATAACGAGTGGACAAGTATATCCAGCAACTGCTTAACTTCCGCCTTAAATTCGTAATGTTTTGCCGTTGTTTTTGTTTCGCTCATTTGCTGTCTCCGTAAAATAATTATTATAAAATTTTAGTGTTACAAAAATATGAATTTATATTATTAAAATATAACCTTTTAAAATAACAAAAGGGAGAAAGTTTCCTTTCTCCCGAAAACGATGGTTTTTCTAAATTATTTAACTTTAATTTCAAGCTCTTTCGGTTTAATTTCTTCAGCCTTAGGAATAGTAATTGAAAGTTGACCGTCTTTAAATTCTGCGCCTATTTCATCAACTTTTATTTCCTTTGGCAAAGTAAATGAGCGATAATATTTTCCGTAAGTTCTTTCAACTCTGTGATAAGTTTTCTCTTTTTCTTCTTTTTCTTGTTTTCTTTCACCGCTTATACAAAGTTGACCGTTATTAAACGAAATTTTAACGTCTTCTTTAGCAACTCCCGGTAAATCTAACTTTAAGAAAAAGTTATCCTTATCTTCGGAAATATCTGTAAGAGGCGACCAAACTGCATTTTCTAAGTCTTCATCAACATCTTTTTTTGGAAAACCTAATTTGTTTTCAAAGATATTGAAAAATCTGCTAACTTCTTTTTCTAAGTTTAGCAAATCGCGGGTCGGGTTAAATCTTACTAATGTCATTTTTATATCCTCCAAATTGTTATTTTTAATTTTTATGTTTTTTAATTCTTAATTGGTTATTTGTCCTTATTATTACAACCTGCGTGCCAAAAGTAGAATAACGGAATAAAATATTGTTAAGTTATTATTATATAATAAGTTATTAAGTATTTTGTTAATTTCAATCGTAACTTTATAAAATATGACAAATTGAACGTATTATTGTCAAAAATACATACCAAAAAATCAAGTATGACAATAAGTTTGTTTAAATGACAATATGACGTAATTTTGTGATTAAGAAATTTTAGAACCAAGATTTACAGGATGATAAAAAGGATTTACAGGATAGAACCAGGATAAACAGGATAAAATCACACAAATCAAATAAATCACACAAATCACAGTTTGTAGATGGGTTTAAAATGCAAAAAGCCTTGAATTTCTTCAAGGCTTTTTAAGTGAGCTGGTGAACGGATTCGAACCGCCGACCGGCTGATTACAAATCAGCTGCTCT
>CALGLM010000197.1 GCA_937930275.1 uncultured Ignavibacteria bacterium | reverse complement strand
TTTCCAGTAAATCCGTTTAAATTCCTGTAAATCCTGGTTCTAAACGACACAAAAGCAAAAATGTAAAAAAGTGAAACAATAAAATAGTTATAGAGCTTATTTTCCCAAAAGTGTAAAATTAATTCTGAAGATCATTAACTTAATTTCTGCCATTTGTAAACTTATAACTCCGAACAAAGAACTGATTTAATTTTTTTTTATTTTTTTCTTTTCATTTTATATTTTTTTTCGTAAATTTGTTTTCTATTATATTTAGAAATGGAGAAGAAATGTCTCGTACATGTCAAATAACCGGTGTAAAACCCAAAAGCGGTCACAGCATTTCGCATGCACATAATAAATCTAAACGTAGATTTTTACCAAACTTACAAAAGAAAAGAATTTGGGTTAAAGAATTAGGACGTTTTGTTGCCGTAAAATTAAGCACACGTGCTTTAAGAACTATTGCTAAAAACGGTACTGCCGAATTAGCACAGTTAGTTAGAGATAACAAAATCTAAGGTTTTTATACTTTTTAAAATAAAAGCTCATACCTATTAAGATATGAGCTTTTTTAGTTTTAAATTTTTATCTATCTTGTTTTTCTTTCTCTACTACCAGTGTTTTCTCTCTGTGTATTGTTCTCTCTTTTCACTTCGGTTCTTTCACGCTTAACTTCTGTGTTTCTTGTGCCGGTATCATTATTTCTTAAACTTCCGGTAGTATTTCTTTCCACTTGACGGTTTTCAAAAATTTTTCTATTTTCTGTTGTATTGTTTTCAACTTTACGTTCTGTTTGAGTATTTCTATTAATATTAACTTCTCTATCTGTTTTAACTTCGGTTTTATTGCCGTCTTCTCTGTTTACTTTAGTTTGATTATTGCGTATTACCGAACTTCCAGTGTTGTTATCATTTTTTCGGTCAATTTTATAATCTTCGTCAACAACTCTGTCTAATTTTAAGGATGTTTTTCCTATCGAATTTTTTGCATCAAATCTTTCAACATTTTCATATCTTTTAATTTCATTTTCGTTAGGAATAAAACGTTTTACTTCGGTATTTGTCGAGCGTACGTCTTTTAAGTTGTCTGTATTTATTATACTTCTTTCTGAAAACCTATAACCGCTTCTATTTTCAATAAAATCTCTGTTAATTCCGTTGTTATATATTCTATCCTTAGTATAAGTATAGTTATTTCTTATTTTAGTATTTCTATATAAAGTTTTCTTAAAATTTGTTTTTACACCATAACCAAAAACATTATCATAATAGAAGTGTTTATATCTAACGAAGTACCAATAATTTATAGGAGCTGTCCAACTAATAGTAAATACTAAACCCGTATTGTATCTAAAATGAGCATAAGGAGGCAAAGGAGCCCAGCCTATATAATCATCATCATATCTCCATTCAACCCAAGCAGGTGCCCAATCATAACTTGGATACCAAACCCAGCCATAGTAATCATCATAATACCACCTTCCGTAATGATATGTTATATAACCAAATGATTCGTAACTATCCCAATACCAACCGTCACTTGTCCATAACCAATGACCTATACTATATGGCTGCCAATTCATTCCGACATTCCAAGGTTTCCAAACATATACTCCGTTTTCAATTTCATACCAATCGCCATACGAGTTTAAAGAGTTATAAAAGTACCCAAAGTTAACCCCGACCCTAAATGATATCTTGGCTTCGCTTATTATGTTAAACGAGAATAAAAGAACTAATACTAAAATCATCTTTTTCATTTTGTACCTCGGTTTTTAATAATTCTAATAAGATAAGTACAAGTATCGTACCAACAAAAACATCTCATTCAAAACCGGATTTTTGCCCATAAATAGCAAATAATTTGTTGATTTATGAATATTAAGTGTCTATAAAACTAAACACTAATGGTAAAAAGTGCACAAATTTTGTATTGAAAATTAAAATTAATTATTTATTTTTACTTAATCTAAAACACAAAAATGAGGATATATTATGAACCATTTTTTTAAATATTCTATTATAGTTTCTTCAGCCGCTTCTTTATTAATAGGATGTAAACAAAACGAAAAACAACAAGTAAAAAGTGAATTAGACAGTATGAAAGCAAAAGTAGCACAGTTTGCCGAAGTAGAAGTTAAATACGACCACTCAATTTTAGATGCAAAACAAAAGATCGTTTTGCAAAAACTATTTGAAGCTTCAAAAATAATTGATGAAATATTTTTAGAACAAGCATATTCTAAAAACTTCGAAATTAAAAAAGCATTAGAAAGTTCCAAAGATCCTGTTGATGCAGTTAGATTACAATACTTTAATATTATGTTTGGACCGTTTGATAGACTTGACCATAATAAACCATTTTACGGAAACAAGACAAAACCTTTAGGGGCAAACTTTTACCCTTCAGATATGACAAAAGAAGAATTTGAAAATTATATAAAAGCAAATCCTACAAAAGAAAAAGAATTGACGAGCGAATTTACCGTAATTAAAAGAGACGGTTCAAATTTGGTTGCAATTCCCTATTCCGTAGAATATAAAGCAAAAGTTGAAAAGGTTGCAAAATTATTAAATGAAGCTGCCGAAAACGCCGAAAATGCTTCGTTAAAAAAATACTTACAGTTACGCGCAAAAGCATTTTTAACAAATGATTATTACGAAAGTGACGTAGCATGGATGGATTTAAAAGATCATGTAATAGAAGTTGTAATAGGTCCATACGAAGTTTATGAAGATGAAATGTTTAATTATAAAGCTGCTTACGAAAGTTTTTTAACAATTGTTGATCCTGTAGAAACTAAAAAACTTGAAATATTTAAAAACTATTTAGACGCAATTGAAGAAAATCTTCCTTTAGCAAAAGAATACAAAGGATATAAGCGTGGCAGCGAATCACCTATTTACGTAGTACAAGAAGTTTACGGTGCAGGAGATAATAAATCCGGTGTACAAACTTTAGCTTTTAATCTACCAAATGATGAAAGAGTTAGGCAAGCAAAAGGTTCTAAAAAAGTTATGCTTAAAAATATTCACGAAGCAAAATTTGAAAAATTATTAAAACCGATCGCTTCACTTGTTTTGGATAATAACGAGCTAACATATGTAACATTTAACGGATTTTTTAATCATACTTTAATGCATGAAATATCGCACGGAGTAGGACCTGGTTTAATTACAAAAGACGGTAAAAAGACTGAAGTTAAAAAAGAATTGAAAGAAACTTACTCGAAAATTGAAGAATGTAAAGCAGATGTTTTGGGAATGTTTAACAATATATTAATGATTGAAAAAGGTGTTTATCCTAAAGGTTTTGACAAAGAGATTTATACTACGTTTTTAGCGGGAATTTTCCGTTCTGTGCGATTTGGCATTTCGGAAGCACACGGAGCAGGCAATGCAATTATATACAACTATTTGTTAGAAAAAGGTGGCTATCAATACGATGAAAACACTCAAAAGGTAAAAGTTAATTTTAATAAAATTAATGAAAGTGTTAAAAGTTTGGCAGAACTTATTCTAACCATTCAAGCAAAAGGTGATTATAAAGCCGCAGTTGATTTAGTAAATAAATACGGAGTAGAAACTCCTTCCATGAAAGTATTAAGAGAAAAGCTTGCTACATTACCGATTGATATAAAACCAATTTATCAGATAGAAAAAGAACAAAAGTAGCATGATATTTGGGAGCATGAATAAAATGTCATGCTCCCGCATTTTTAAATTAAACCTATGACACAATAGTAAACTTAAATTACAATTACATTTTAATTTATTTTACTCCCTTACTCTACGATAAAAACATTCACAATTTAAGCATATTCTTTATAATTAAAAATATTTTAAAGCAATAGATTTATAAATTTATATACTATAATTATTTTTAATTAAAAGGAATTAACTTGTTTATATAAAAATAAGTTAATTACAGATTAATAATATTATTCTTTAATATTTAGACAAAAAAAAGAGACGTTTTTCAACGTCTCTTTTTAACAAATAATTCTAATTTTTTAGTTCAACTCATATACCCTATCAAATTAAAAAGAGTTTCTTTTAAATCTTTTCTATTAACAATCATATCCAAGAAACCGTGCTCCAGTAAAAACTCTGCAGTCTGAAATCCTTCCGGTAAGTCTTTACCTGTGGTCTGCTTAATAACGCGCGGTCCGGCAAATCCGATTAAGGCTTTTGGCTCGGATATATTAATATCACCAAGCATAGCAAATGATGCAGTAGTTCCTCCGGTTGTCGGATCAGTTAAAATAGAAATAAAAGGAAGTCCTTTATCCGCTAATTGAGCTAATCTTGCACTTGTTTTAGCCATCTGCATAAGTGATAAAGCTGATTCCATCATTCGTGCTCCCCCGCTTTGCGATATTATAATCACGGGTAAATTATCTTTAATTGCTCTTAAAACTAACCGAGAAATCTTCTCGCCGACAACAGAACCCATGCTCCCGCCGATAAATTTAAAATCCATGCATCCAAAAGCAACTTTTTTATCGTTTATTTTGCCTAATCCGGTTACAATAGCATCATTTAATCCTGTTTTCTTTATGTTTTCACTTATGCGTGCTACGTATTTTTTTGAATCGACAAAATCCAACGGGTCACCGGAAACCATTTTTTTATCTAATTCCTTAAAAGAACCGCTATCGATTATTAATTTTATGTAACCATTACTATCAAACCTAAAATGTTTGTTACATTTAGGACATACGGCTAAATTAGCCTCGTAGTGCTTTTTATGAATAATTTCACCACAATCATCACATTTAATCCATTGTCCGTCAGGTATGTCACTTTTAACAGAATCTGGAGCTATGTTAGACGTACTTCTTGTAAACCAACCCATTTAGAATCTCACTTTTCGATATTAACAAATAAGGTAATTGTTTGCTTCGGATTCATCGGATCGTTGGTAACAAAAGTAACGGTTCTTGAAAGCTTCCCTTCTCTATCTTTAGTATCAAGCTTAATTTTTATACTGCCTGCTTCTCCGGGTTTCAACTTTTTATTACTAAGCTCTGTTGCAGTACAGCTGCAAGATTCTTGAATATCCTTAATCTCCAATTCTTTTTTACCCGAATTTTGAAACGGTAACGAAAATTCAACTATTTCGCCTTGTTTTACTTTACCGAAATTATGCTGTGTAGTTCCTAATTGCAAAATAGGTCTATCAAACAACTCTTCTTTGTTACCGCTTTGTTTTTCTAAAACATTAGCGGTAAAAGTTAAACGCAGTTCAGGAGTTTGCGGATCATTAGACGAAACATAAACGGCTTTATTCTGCATTCCGTTTCTACCGATTGAATTAAATTCTACTTTAATTGAAGTTGATTCACCCGGGTCTAATTCAGTTTTTTCAGGTTGTACGGCTGTACACCCGCACGAAGCTCTTACGTTTTTAATATTTAAAACTTCATCCCCTTTATTAAAAATAACAAACTTGTGAGTTACTGTAATTCCTTCTGCTATATCTCCAAACTTAAATTCGCTTTCTGCCGGTACAATTTTTGGTCCCGTCTTTTGAGCAGTTATAACACCATAAAGGATAAACGGTAATAGTAAAAACAATAATATTTTTTTCATTTAACACCTCGGTATAAAATTTTTTATATAATTTGGTTCTAAGTAATCAAAATTGAAAGTTAATAAATCCTTTCCATATAATAAAGCATATTTTGCAATAAAAGTTGCATCTATACCATTTATTTGTACAATATTTTTTAGATTTATGTTGCCGAAAACAAGCTCATTAGTATCAATATTTTTATCAACATCTTCAACAGAAACAATTTCTACCTCTTTAACAGCCCTAAAACCTTCATCAGTCTTTATATACTTAACAAAATAGACTTCATCTCTGTTTACTTTTAATGCCATATTAAAGGTTTTATTAATAGTCACGGTATCTTTTGCAAACATTGCCATAGCATCAAATTCGCTAATTGGATAAATAGGCAAACCGGCTCCGAATGCTAATGCTTTAACTGCAGATAAACCGATTCTTAAACCTGTAAAAGAGCCGGGTCCAATAGAAACGGCAATCCCTTCACACTCGTTTATATTAATTCGCGATTCTTTAAGTATAACATCTATCATTCCAATTAACTTTTCAGAATGAACTTGGTTTTTATTAAAATTATACGAAATATAATCTTCGTTATTTAATAATAGTGCCACGCTGCAAAGTTTTCCGGAAGTAGATACTGCTAAAATAGGTTTCATAATTATTTAATTTATTTAGATATCGTAATTTTTCGTTTATTGTCTTCCAAAATATCTATTTTTACTTTATAGATATTTTTTGGCAATATTTCCTGGAATAAATCAGCCCATTCAATAATAGTAACAGCATATTCATCGTTAAGATAATCATAAAATCCGATTTCGGCAAGTTCGTTAATATTTTTTAAGCGATAAAAATCAAAATGAAAAACTTTTTTATCACCATAATATTCATTAACTATTGAAAACGAAGGGCTAACAACTTCATCAATATCATACTTTCCGCAAAAGCCTTTTGTAAAAAAGGTTTTACCGGCACCTAAATTTCCGATAAGAGCAATTACATCTCCGCAATTAACAGTCCCTGCAAATTGATAGGCAATCTCTTCTGTCTCTTTTTCCGATGATACAATTTTCTCTAAAATTATATTACTCATACCTTACTTTCCAAAGTAACAACAGGTAAAATCATCTCTTCCATGCTAATTCCGCCGTGTTGAAAAGTATCTTTATAATATGATAGATATTTGTGATAATCAGTTGGGTAAACAAAATAATAATCTTCTTTAGCTATAATATAACTTGTAGTAACTCCTCTTTTGGGAAGTCTGTATTCAGTAGGCTGCGTAATATATAAAGCATTTTTATCATCAGCTTTTAAATTACGTCCGAATTTAAAGCGTAAATTAGTAGAAGCTTCTTTATCTCCTAATACTTTTGCACCTCTCATACATCTTATACTTCCGTGGTCGGTAGTTAAAATAATTTTTGCATTTTTCATTTTTGCAATAGCTTTAAGAGTCCCGAATAATGAAGAAAATTTAAACCAGCTTTCCGTTAAACTACGGTATGCAGCTTCATCGGGAGCAATCTCTTTTAATAAATCACTATCCGATCTACCATGGGCTACCATATCCAAAAAATTTATAACTACAGCCATAAAATGCGTTTTTACATGCGAAACTATATTCTGTTCAAACGACCTTCCTACTTCGGGATCAATTATCTTTAAATATTTTAAATCGTTTTGCAGTGTAATTCTTTTTCTGTTTAACAACATCTGCAATAAATCTTTTTCGTATTTATTTTGGCTTCTCTCATCATCTTGATTACCCTGCCATAACTCAGGATAATATTTTTCTATGTCAGCCGGAAATAACCCGCTAAACAATGTATTTCGGGCATAAGAAGTAGCAGTAGGTAAAATTGAAAAATAGTAATCCTTTTCAATACTAAAATATTGACTCAAATATTTTTCCATTACCAACCATTGGTCCATCCTCATACAATCAAGAACAAAAAAGAAAACAGGCCCTTTAGAATCTTTCAAATGCTTTAGAACATAGTTATCAACAATTTGATGTGAAAGTGTGGGAGTATCGGAATTTGGCTTATTTACCCACTTAGAATAATTTTTTTCAACAAAACGACTGAACTCCTGGTTGCATTCCCTTTTTTGGTCATACAGTGTTTGCTTTAAGTCAATTCCGGGATGTTCATCTAATTCCAAATCCCAATTAACAAGTTTTAAATATATTTCAATCCATTCTTTGTAATTAGGTGAAGATAATAACTTTTGAGATATTTGATTAAAATCTTGTAAATAGTCTTTTGCAGCATATTCTCCGGTAATTTTTGTAGCTTCAAAAAACTTTTTACACACTAATAATATTTGACTTGGAACAACAGGTTTTATTAAATAATCGGAAATTTTACTCCCGATTGCTTCATTCATTAATGATTCTTCTTCGCTTTTAGTAACCATAACAACAGGCACATTAGGGCTAATTTCCTTTATTTCGGCTAATGTTTCCAGTCCCCCTTTACCCGGCATCATTTCATCCAAAAATATTAAATCATAGTTACTTTCTTTAACTTCTTCTATTGCGTCTTCGCCGTTAGTAACCGTATTAACTTCATATCCCTTTTCATTTAAAAAAATTATATGAGATCTTAATAATTCAATCTCGTCATCAACCCATAATATTTTATTTTTTTTCATTTACAGCCTCGTTAGTTTTTTTGTTAGACAAACTAACCATTATAATAGTTGCAATTTTTTATTGAATTGCGATATGAATATCCAAACCTGCCACGTTTGTAGTTGTAGCTGGTACTGCACTTGCTCCTTCCGGTTCAACAGTGGTACGAGTATAGAATAATGACAACGTAACTTTTGAGCTCATTACGTATTTTAAGCGGGGTTCCATAGTTGTTCTTGTCGAACCTTCCAAAGGTGTACCTTCTTCTCTAAAGTACTGCATATCATACTTAACAGATGACGTTTTACCCATTGTATAAGAGAACGAAACCTCAATATCATTTTTCAAAGAAATACCAAACAATGGTATTTCAAAACCACTTTTTTTGTAACTTGCCGTAATGTTAATATCCCGTTGAAAAGATTCAGTAATATTTTTATTACTTATACCCAAATCGTAAGTGGTTTTTGTCGAAAATTTTGCAGTTGCGGAAAAATCACCGTTCCATAAAGAATTAAACGTAAAGTTTAACCCTGCCAATGGTTGAAATCCATACATAATTCTTTGGGATTGTGTTTCGTTTAATCCGTCAGGATTAATTTTCCATCCCTCACTATAAGATGATTGATAAGCATGATTAAAAGAAACACGTTTTGCAAAATTTTTAAATAACGGATATTTTTCAAGTCCGTTCCAATTGATACGCCAGTTAGGGCGAGGAACATATTTCATTAATTTGCTTAAAATAGGCACTTGACCTAACACAGAAAAGCTTTCAAAACCTTGTACAAAAGCATCTGCTAAATCTCTGTTAGGGTCAACAGCATTCGGATTATAAAGTTCGTTTACTCTTGTTATACCGCTTTTAAATACGGATAAAAAGAGCGTAGGAGGCATAGAGAAAAACGACCTTTCAATTTTACCCGTTGATGTTACGTTTGTAATATTAATATTCCCTAACGAGTCGGTTGTTAACGATGTCGTTTTACTTACATCCCAAGAAAGTCGCCAATCTATATCTATTGTAGCACCTTCCCATAGCGGACGAGATGTTTTAAAATCGATAGCATTAGACTGTCTAAAGTTATCGGTTAAATTTCCGTTTGGTGCTCTGGGTCCAATATCATTTGATAAACCTAACATAAACAATCTACTCGGTCCTTGATAGTCCCGCTGCATAAATCCCCAGAAGTTGTTAAATCCGGTTCCGTCTCCTGCAATCCCGCTACCGCTAACTGAATTTGTTTGCTTAAAGTTAAAAGTTATTTGTTCATAATCAAAAAGAATATACTTAAGCGCAGATTTTAAGAAAGCCAATGCTTTTGTAATGCTACTTACTTTTGGAGTAGTATCTAAGGAATCTTTAACAACCACTGTACTATCGGTATTTTTCACAACGTTAGTATTCGTTAATTCCTCATCAATATCCCTTTGTCTTCCCCTTGTATTCTGTTGCTGTTGATTTGTATTTACGTTGTTATTACTCGGTTCAGTGGATTCTTTAAACAATGGTTCCCATAATGATTTCCATCTTAAAGTAAGCCCCGATGATATTGAGTTGCCAAATCCTGCACCGCGTCCTAAATCTTTTTGATTTATTCTATTTTCCCATGAGTAGCTAACAGTATAACCTGCAGTAAGCGAAAAATACTTATTCAAGTTAAAGACTGCAGGCATCTTTGGATTTAATTTAAAGTCAGTAGTTTGTTTAAAACTTAAATCTTTGCCAAATAACGACCCGCTAAATATATCACCCCAAATTTCAGAATTATTTCTATCTTGTCCGAGCGAGTCCGTTAACAAATGAGCATAAGTAGATAAAAAGTCAATCTTGTAATTTACAGTTAAGTTTAATAAGCCGCCTTCAGTAACTTTCCAAATAAATCCTGCACTACGTGAACTCGTAAAATCTCTATTTATACTCGGAGCACTGTTAGATACCCTATTCTGTGTAAATCTATAGTTTCTTCGAGCTGTTAAATCACTTGAAAACGATTGAGGAGCATAATAAATTTTAACATTTCTATAATCTGTAAACAACTCAAGTAAATCACCGATTAAAGGTAATTTAACCGGATAGAAGAAATAATCTGTACTAATGTTTACATTATGTTTGGCTGTAGCAGTCCATTCCCAACCTTTAGATAATAATACGGAAGGAGAACGGTTAAATGATTTATTAAAGTTAAACGTAAAATTTAAATTATTAAAGGTATCTCGTATATACCAAGCAGTAGAAGGAATTTTAATCTGAACATTAGATAAACTCCATGTATCGGAAACGTTTAATGTTTGAGCTTCGGTTTTAAGTCTTTCTGCTTCAGCTTTTGCAAATTCTTCACTATAACCGTCATCTATTTTTTTCTGTTCTAATTGTTCTGAAGCTTCAGAGATTTTTATATCAGTATTTGGCAAATAAACCGGATTTACTAAAGACTCGGTATGCTGATAATTTAATCGGAATGAGCTACCGGGTAAATTAACAGGCAGCACTTTAATTACATCCAAATCTGCCATAACACCCCAAGCTCGTCTATCTTCACGAGATCCAAATCTATCGGAAAGTTTGTGAAAATTAGGATCGGTTCTACTCATGTTAACATTTACGTTTAAAATATCGGCAAATTTAAGTGATGTAGCACCTGTATAAGCCCAACCCGGGCTGTCGTCTGCTTCAAGTACACGAAGTTCGTTAACCCAAATGTCACCGCTTACCGATTGCATCGAAGTTCCCTTTTCCTTAGGATTTATTACTCCTATTGTAAAATATTGAAGTCTTGTTAAAGTCGGACTCCCTTTCACACCGTAATAATGCCCTTCAACTCCGGGTACAGGCATTCGCAAAGTTGCCGTATCACTATCTCTTCTTTGTTTTAACGCAGTTAACTCATTAAACAATATTTTAATTTCATTCCAACCTGCTTTTACCGGCTGTCTATATTCATAATAGTTTAACGAATCCGCACCGAACCTAAAATATACTTCACTTGCATAGTCATTATCATCGGTAAAATTTGAAATAGAACCAATTTGGTTATTTAAATCACCGTGAATAAACAATTTCATTTCTTTATAATAAAACACATTTAAAGCACGTGTAGAAAGAAATTTTACTATTTCTCGTTTTTCTCCGTCTTTTAAATCTTTAAGACGCAATAATAATGATTGTTCGTTTGCTAATACTTCTTCGTCGGTTTTAGATTTATCTCGCTCACGGAAAACCCCCGGAGGGCTATAATAATCTGGGTTATCTTCAATATTTATTGTTGATAAAGTTAATACGGAATCGTTAGCCGTAATATATGGCGGATTTATCACTTTCTGCCATTGATTACCTACTAAATTAAACTCGGCTAATCTTATATGTACTTCAGAATCAACACCTGTTACCCACAACCTAATAAATTCCACCAAAGAAAAACTTGGATCATTAACTTTTAATTTATGGTCTTTTAAGGGAATTTTGTATAAATACCAATTTGCGTTGTCACCGCCTCCGGCAATAAACGGGTTATTTGCACGGTTTGTATCAAGCGAAACCTCGTATCTAAAATAGCTGTTTACGGCATCTAAGTTTCTATTATTATTCAAATCTTCCGCATCCGGTAAACGTCCGTTATCGGAAAGCTGAGCATTTCCTTGTGTTCCGTTTATGTATTGATAATCGTCAGGATTAATGCTTGATGTAAGTACAAACTGGAAATTATCCCCCGAAGGGTCAGGATTTGAAGATGAATAATCAGGTTCACCGACATCCAGCACACCGTCAATACCGTTATCTTCACCGTCATCTATAAGACCGTTATCATTCTTATCTTCAGTATTTAATTTATTATTAGGAATAATATCTTCGCTAATTCTGCCTAAATCAATATAAATTTTAGCATCTGCTGGTGCTTTTTCAACCTGTACCCAAAATTCCAAATATTCTATATTCTCTTTTGTTAAGTCGCTGGCTGATGAAGATAATAATTTCATCATACCGCCCCAATTTTTGGTAGGATCATCCAACTTAGGAGTATAATTATAAGTTCCCTTTTGGGTCGGTCTAAATACATAGTCCATTACCGTAACTTGCTGATCGTTACGTGAAGCTTTTTTATTGGGCCAAATATCCTTTACATTTACATTGGAAGGTAAAATGTTGTACCAAAAACTTTTCGCCTTGTAATCCATTTCTTGCAATTTGGATAAGTTATTAAAATTGCCGATTTCGTCCGGCGGTGATAAGTCTTTCCAAGCTGTATAAGTAACACCAATGGGAATAACACGTTTTGAGCCTTCAAAATCATCAATATATGCAATGCTCTTACCTTCGTCACTGCTAATTGTACTCTTTTTGGTATTGGGATCAGGACTCATATATGCAAATTCACCTTTGAATGAAACTGTTGACATTGCACTGGTAGAAAATAATTTATCAAGCGCTTTTGTCATAAACGGCAAATCTGCACTCGTTTCAAAATCAACACCAAAAATAGAGTTGTTGGAAGGTTCTTCACCAATTCTAACTTTATCACTAAGGGTTTGCTGGTTTAAATTTAAGAATGAAAAACCTAATTTAGTTCTTTTACTAAATTCATACAAACCGCGTAAACCGACCAAAGTTTTTGAAGCAAGAGAAAATAAATCGTTCTGTTCGTAAGTAATTCGTAAATCAGCCCCCGGAACAAGTGCCGCATCATTTCTTATAACTACTTGACCGGTATTATAATCTACCGTATAGTCACTACCGTTAGCCAGTTCACGTCCGTTTAACAAAACTTTTACAGAGTTTTCTACTACGTTAAAGCCAATGTTGTAAGTTGACGATACAGATGCAGAATATTCTCCCACAATTGTAAATTTATCTTTAGTTCTTTCATTTTTTGCCGCCACATCGGTTGTATCATAAATTTTTTGATACTTTAAATCTTCTGGTAAGCCGCCGGGTAAATTTCCGCCAAAAGGCTGCAATTTGGGAAATATTATTTCACCGGTTGCCGGCATAATAGTACGATCGGTAAAAAAGTCAAATAAACCGTCCGGCGTGGATGAAGTACCGTTAACATCGGTCATGTCAAGTTCAAAAGCATGTAACAGCTTTTTACCTGCATATTCGTTTACCGGTTCTTGTCCTTCTATCTGATATTTTATATCAAGTTTAAAACCTTCCTTTTTAATATCCCTTCCTTTTAGGGAATATATATTCTTTAACTGAAGTTTCCAAGCATCTTTAAAGGCAGGTTGCAAATTAGGCGGTTTTACCAAACGTAGTACAAGATGAGCTGAAGTATCTTGTTGCACGTCAGAAAGAAACTCACCGTAATATTCGTCATCATCTGCCGAAGCAGTATTTCCTTCCAATCTAAAGGCAACAGCAATAGCATCAACATCGTTATATCCGGTCTTTAAGGAAATAAATCCGGCGTATTCATTATA
>CALGLM010000196.1 GCA_937930275.1 uncultured Ignavibacteria bacterium | reverse complement strand
GGTAGTAATTCAACTGTGTTAACTCCAAGGTCCTTAATATAATTTATTCCCCCATTTATACCTTTTTCTATTAAACCCGAATAGGTTCCGGGTTTAGTTGCTCCCGATGTTTTATGTGCTGTCATATCCTTAATATGCATCTCGTACACAACAATATCGCGCCAATCTTGTTGTATCCATCTATCATTACCCCAATCGTATTCATCTTCAAAAACTAAAGATTTCCTCGGATTCATATATGTATTATATGTAGCTACTGCTTTTGCATAAGGATCAACTATTAATGGTTTATAAGTGTTTAAAGGTTCATTTAATTTAAAGGATTTAAATCCGTAATATTTAAAAGGGAGTTCTTTATCAATTACACACTCCCATACTCCGTCAGCATCTTTAGACATGAGGTATTCATTACCTACACTATCCTCTACGGTATCAAAAACAATCAATTTAATATTTGCCGAAGTAGGTGCAAATAATCTGAATATTGTTTTCCCGTTTTCTATATATGACCCCAACCTTTTAGAGGAATAATATGAATCAAGATTTTTTTCCTCAACTTGCTCTATATCTAACCTAACAGCATTATTAGTTTCGTGAATGTGCAACGATTTTCCTCCGATTAAATTAACGGAAAGAATTAAACAAAATAAAATAATTTTTAATTTTTTCATCTTTAACTCTTAAGATAGTTTATTAAAATAAACGTTTACATTTAAATAAGCAAACAAAAATTATATAATTTTCATTTTTGTAATAAATCTCCTTTAAATGAAAACGGTACCGAAAATTCATTTTTACAAATTTGAAGATTTAAGTTTCCGTTTGTTTCATACTCAATTTTTCTATTTAGCAGCGCATTTAATAACGATGTAGCAGATTTAAAATTATTTAAGTTAAATATCATTTTACCGACAACTCCGTTCTTTTTCTTTCCGACAAAAATTTTTTCCGTTAAATTACCGACTCCTGATTCATTACCGTTCACTTTAACTGTTGCCGAATAATCGGAAATAAATAATTCTATATCATAGGGATTATTTATTACAAATTTTATTGATAATTTAGAAGAGATAGGAGTTATATCTATCAGCTCGGCATCAACAATACTTATAAATTCATTGCTATCCGCCGATTCGGATATTGATTTTTCTATCAGCTCTCTAATATTAATAGTAATCGGATATTCTATTATTTTTTCAAAATTTTTTATTTCCGTTTTTACTTTAACATTTCCTTTTAAAATTAGCTGTATTGAATCACTTCCCGATGATATTGAAGTTAGAAGTCTATTAGTATTTAACGAAATATTTAACGGAATAATTGAAGAAGAATCACCGAACAGAATAGCGTCATTTAAGGATACTGCATTCCCTACTTGAACTGTATCACTATTTATTACCATATTAAATTTTGCAATATTTAAATTAAACGGATTATTGTTTTGAATCACGGCAACTAATTTAACTTTTATACTATCTTCAGTAATTTCTCCTATTTCAATATTTTCGAGCCTTATTATTTCCGGCATTAATGATATACTTGAGCAAGAATAATTCTTTGCCAAGTATGCGGCAATTATTAAAATCGGCAGTGCAAATATTAATTTTATTATGCTTTTAATTCCTCCTAATATCATTTTGCACCTTCGGTTAAATATCTATTCCATATTGTATCTGCATAAGTTACTACACCTTTTACATAATTTTCGGAAGGGTTATATCTATATATGGCCTTTTTTCTGCTTTCAACATCTGATTTATATTTACCAACCGTTTGTAAAAAATTTGCACAGCTAAATATCGCGTCCGGATATGTGTATAAATCTGTTGTGCCGTTATTATCTCCATCAATTACATACTTTAAATTAAATGGCATAAACTGAACATACCCTATTGCTCCGCCCCATGACCCTAATTGTAAAAGCGGATCAATATTTTTCTTTCGTGATTCTCTTAACAATGCTACTAACGAGTTAACTGCATTTGCCTTTATTCTTTCAAGTCTCTTTTTCGCCTTTGTTTCTTCAACTTTACTTTTATAAGGTGATAATCCGTTTTTTTGAAAGTAATGTTGAACCGAGTATTTTTCGGCTACATCCAAATATAAAATTTGATTTAAAAATACATTAAAGATTCTATAATTACCGGTAAATTCTCCTAACCCGGATTCCCACATCATAATAGAAACAATGTCTTTTTTTAATACTCCGTATTTTTTTTCTGCCTTATCCAAAAAAATAAAATTTTCGCTTATAAATTTTGATCCTCGCCTAATTCTGTCCTCACGCATAAATATTTTTAAATAATTATCTGCCTCTCCTTCTTGATGTTTTTTACTATCCGGTCTTGCATATTTAACAAGTATATCGGTATAAACTATTGAAACTTCAGGACGATTTAATAACTTTTCAAATTCTGCTTTTGACCAATTTCCGTTTTCGCCTTTTTTTATTTCTGATATTAGTTTTTGAATATATTTTTTGTTTTTGCCTTCAAAAACTTCATTTTTATTAAACTTAATCGATAACGTATCAGCAGAATAAAGATTATTTATTAGTAATAGAGAGGTTATAAATAGAATTTTTACAAGATGAATAAAATATACTCCAAATAATATAATAATTGACTAATGTTAGTTTATTAAATTTATAATACCAATTTCTTCAACAGTATTATAAGTACATTTCCAAGTTTTATTTAAATTTCGCTTAAATAATAAGTATCCGCTAATCTTTTTTGGTTTTTTTTCAATAAATTGTTTATTTAATATAAAACTGTATTCAACTTTATATTCTTTTTCCATCTTATCTAAAAAATATTGTTTTGTAATTTTAAAATTTTTTATAGAATAATCTTCACCAAGCGTATATTTTATTATAAAGTCAATTCGTTTTATCTCTGCATCAACCATTTCATCAGTCGGCTTAGAATTTTCACAACCTAAAAAAATAACAAGTATAAATAACCATAAATGTTTTTTAATCATTTTTTATATATCTTTTGTTATGTGCAAGTATTATTTTATTCAAACTATCCGATTTTAATGAGTCAACTTTTGAAGCGGCAGTAATCGTATTTTGTGATCCTTTTCTTATCACAGTCGGTTTTTCGTAATTATACATGTCTTCGGATTTACTTATATTGGTTGTTCCCATATTCACAACTCCGACACTTCCGCTAATAGAAACAAAAATAAATATTATGATTAATAAAAGCAAGGATATAATTACTGATACAAGATTTGAAGGCTTTTTATTTGCAAATTTCAGTTTAAATATTTTTTTAAAGAAAATAACTGATATTCCGATCAACTCAAAATTGTTGGAATCTTTTTTAATATTTTCGTTAATTTTATTTATAATTTCTTCAGAAACCGAATTATTAATAATTACCTTTAAATTATTTTCCTCTAATTTTGAAGCAATGTAATCAGAACACATGATAAAAGAATCACTATTTATTTCAAATTCTCCTTTCATTATAACAGGTTCGTGAAATACTAACTGATTTAAAGTCTTGTTTATAGAATAAAGTAAAGGATGTGATAAGTACTCAGGTAAAGTAATTTTCTTTTCATAAAGTAAATCATCTGCAACAGAATGCCGAGTAGTAAGTCTGTGTAATCCATTTTTATTCTTTAAAAATACTGCCGTATCACCCAAATGAGCAACATAAAAATTATTATTAATAACTAATAATACG
>CALGLM010000195.1 GCA_937930275.1 uncultured Ignavibacteria bacterium | reverse complement strand
TTATCTGCTTTATCAGGAATATTAAACATCTTTAATAACAAAAAAACTGCGCTGATAAAAAATAGAACTTGAATAGTACCGGCTACTCCCCCCAATACTTGATTTAGCAACTTATTCACTTTATCCAATGGGTGAATAATTCGTTTTAATACAGAAAAAATAAGTACAACAATAAAAAATAAAATTATGCCGCCAAAAATTTCGGCTAAACTAATTTCATGATTAAATATAGGGAGAAGTAATTTGCCTATTGAATTAGCAAAACGGAATGATACATAAAATGCAACAAAAAGCCCTAACAGACCGATGATTTTGCGTATCAGACCGTCTTTAAAGCCTAATAAAAAACCTATAACAATAATTGCAAAAATTATAATATCTAAATAATTCAATTTTATGCCAAAAGTTTTTCGACTGCTGCTTTTACTATTTTTCCGTCAGCTTTTCCTTTAAGTGATTTTGCAGCTAAAGGCATCAATTTTGCAAAATCTGCTTTTGAAACAGCATTAATTTCTAAAGCAATTTTTTTAACTTCTTCAAAAACTTCTTCTTCGGTTAACTGCTTTGGAAGATACTCAAGAATAATTTTTAATTCGGCTTTTTCTTTTTCGGCAAGTTCGGGTCTATTCCCTTTTTCAAATTGCTCAACAGATTCTTTTCTTTTTTTTAAGGCAGTATTTAACATCGAAATTTCATCTTCAACAGTCATTTCGGTTTTTTTACCGCTTTTATCATACTCTAAAATTAAGGCACGGATTGAGCGGATAGTCTCTAATCTTACTTTATCCCCTGATTTCATTGCCTCTTTTAGGTCGTTGTTTATTTTTTCCTTTAAACTCATATTAACTCCAAAAAAAAAGGATGAGCATTTACATGCTCACCCTTTGTGTAATAAATATTGTTACTAAGGTGCTAATAAAGTTGAATAGTTGATACGACGAGCATCGGCACGACGTAATTTCTGTTGTACGTCTGTTACAATACCCATACTGCTATTCTTATCAATTCTAAGTGATACAATTACCTGAGGTAACTGAACACGTTTATTGTACATAATATCTTGAATTTCTTCAAGTTTTACAATAGCATCATTCAACTGAATTCTTTCATCTCTACCTATCCACAAATAGGTAACAAGACGTTTGTTTTCTATTTTTTCAATAGCTTTTGCTTCGGGTAGCTTATATTGAACCAAAACATCTACTTCACGCAATGTAGTTGTAACCATGAAGAATAACAACAAGATGAAGATAATATCCGAAAGCGATGCTGTTGGTATTGCTGCTTTAGCATTGGCTCTTCTTTTTTCAAATTTCATGTTAAATCCTCATTAATTACTTTTTAATCTGTTCAGGTTCAGCAATTGAGATAATAATAGGAATTTCATCTCTTAATTCTTGAGTTTCCCTTTCGTCTAATTCGCTAACTTTTTTACCGTATTTACTTCTGGCATAAGTTTCACGTACTTCAAAATAAGCGCCTTTAACTTGGTCAAGTGCCATAATATACAAATTGTAATTTGTTTTTCTGTCAACTTTAACAGAAACAACTAATTTTTTGTTTTTTGGAAGACCGATTTTTGAAGAAATCCTTTCTGTAAGGTTTTTTTGAATTTGCGGTATTGAAATAATATCTCCGTTCAATAAAACATCACCGTTTTCGTTTATCAGCAAAGCAGCTAAACGATCTTTAGATAAAGGAACAACTTCTGCTTGTTCCAAAGGTATATACTCCGGAAGAGTAAGCCCTATACCGGTATCGACGTCAATAACAGTAGATACAAGGAAGAACAATAACAGAAGAAACGAAATATCCGACATACTACTTGTAGGAATTTCTGCTTCCGGTCTCTGTTTTTTCTTAATCTTTACCATATTAATTTTTTCTCTTAGTAATTAATAATTATTTTTTCTTCATTTCGTATAAAGCGTCGATTAATTCGATTGAGCTTTCTTCCATATCAACAACTATTTTGTCAATTTTTGAAATGAAATAATTGTAAAGAACTTGTAAAATCATAGCTACGATAAGACCAAATAATGTTGTTAACAACGCAACGGCAATACCTGTAGCAACGATAGACGGAGAAATCTGGTTAGCTTCGGCAATAGCGTCAAATGCTTCAACCATTCCTTGTACGGTTCCGGTAAATCCTAACATAGGAGCTAATGCGATAAACGTTGTAATCCAAATCATACCTTTTTCTAAGAAAGACATTTCTATTGCACCATAAGCCATAATAGCTTTTTCTGCAGCTTCAACACCTTCGTGAGCTCTTAACAAACCTGCATGGAATACGCTTGCAATTGAACCACGTGAATTTTCACATACTTTCATTGCTTCTTCAACACCGCCGTTTGTTAAAGCTTCTTTTACTTTTACGATAAATTTCTTTGAATTAATATTTGCACGTGTTAATGTCCATAGTCTTTCAAATGAAAAACCTAATCCGATAATTAAACATCCTAAAATAGGCCACATAAAAGCACCACCCGCAACAAATTTTTGCTGTAATACTGTTAATAGACCGGCATCTTGTGCTTGTGCAAATAAATAAGAAATAAATCCCATAATTGATGTTAGTTGCATAAAGAATAACCTCCGAAATTATTATTTTATTATTGTTTCTCTATTTTTATAAAATTTCTAAAAAACATCTTAGTAACATTAACGATTTCGTTAAAAAAAGTCAATAAATAAATTTGTCTTTTTTTGTCTTTTTTTATTTAACAGCCTACATTTTTATCATGCCGCCAATAACTTAACGAAATAAACCGATAAATTGACTAAATTATTTTATTCTATAGTAAAATTTTGCTCCTATAGGAAAATGATCGCTGTAACCACCCAAGTATTTTTTACCACCGTAAGTAGGTATAGTTGCTCCTTTGTATTTCCCGTCCGGTGTTACCATATATTCTGGTCTAAAAATTTCAAAACTATTAGCTACATAACCTATTTTTTTATCACTTAACAAGTTTTTGCTTAATATCATCTGATCTAACATATTCCATGCACCTCTATAGTAAAATGTACCTTCGCCTAAGTCTTTTTTCGCTTTTGCAAGATTAAATAATGTAATATTTTTATTTTGAAGTTCGTTTATATCTTTTGCATTTAACACATCAATTATTGATTTGTTTATCGGTTCATCGTTAAAATCACCAATTATAATAATATTTGCTTTAGCTGATTTTAATTTTGAAATATTCGTTAACAATGTATTAGCAGCTGCTATTCTGTTTTTTTCTGATGTATCTTCACCCCCTCTTCTTGAAGGCCAATGGTTAACATAAACTATTAAATTGCTCTTTTTCTTTTTTTCTTTTATTTTTAATTCAACTTTTAAAATAAATCTTGTATTTGAATGATCTGATCCTAAATCTATTTTTATAGGTGTTACTTTTTCAACATCAAAAACAGAACTATTATATAATAGTGCATTATCTATTCCACGGGGATCTAAACTTTCTACGTGAACAATTTTATATTCTTTTGAGTTTATAATTTTTATTGACTTAACTAAATCTTCTAAAACCATATAGTTTTCAATTTCTACTAATCCGAGAATATCTGGACCTTTCTTTTCGTTCATATCACAAATTACTTGAGTTAGGTTTTTAATTTTAATCCCATATTTTTCCGAATTCCACTCTTTTTCTGAAGACGGTAAAAACTCGTTATCATCCTTCTCTTTATCG
>CALGLM010000194.1 GCA_937930275.1 uncultured Ignavibacteria bacterium | reverse complement strand
CCATAACAGAGAATTACGAATATGCACTATACCAAAATTACCCTAATCCTTTTAACCCTACAACAACCATAAGTTACAGCTTAAAGGATGAAAGCGAAGTTAGAATAAAGATATATGCAATAACAGGTGAGTTAATAAAAACGATAATTGAAGGGAACAAAAGCAAAGGGTATAACGAAACCCAAATAGATTTAAGTAATATGGCAAGCGGTATATATTTGTATAGATTGGAAGTAACGGGTAAAGGAAAAATACCCATATTTAATGATTTGAAGAAAATGGTTTTGGTAAAATAATATTAAATGTTGAGGGTTAAATGTTGAATAAAAGACCACAAAACACGAATTCACTCGTGGGGACGTTACATCATCAATTTATTTTTGGGGAACACGACAACATTAATTCATTCATGTGAACAAAAATTTACGGTAGCAAAAAAAAACCCACCTTTTTTATGGTGGGCTATAAAATATTTGGGTATTTAAAAAATAAATTTACTTAAAATTGCTAAAAACATACAAAATTAAAATATATTTTTAAGCAATTCAATCAGGCATAAAAAATCGATACATCACCGGCGCCTTCGCGTAATACTTCCGGTTCGTCGTTACTTAAATCAATAATACTGCTTGGTCTTCCTTCTAAAGCTCCAACAGAAAGCATTAAATCAACCTGATAATCAAAAACCGCCTTAATTTCGTTCGCATCAAAGTAGTTTTCTCCAAGTCTATTTGTTACGCTTGTGCTAATAATAGGGTTTCCCAACTCCCTAACTAAAGTTAAAGCAACTTGATTATCGGGAACTCTAATTCCGACTGTTTTACGCTTTGTCCAAAGTTTTTTGGGAACTTCTTTTGCGGCCGGTAACACAAAAGTATAAGGTCCCGGTAATAGTTTTTTCATCGTTTTATAAGCGTAATCCGAAACCTTTGCATATTGTGCAATATCTTTTAAATCCGGACACATAAAACTAAAAAGCTTAGTATTACTTTCGTTTTTAATAGAATAAATGCGCTCAAGTGCATCCTTATTAAATATATCGCACCCAAAGCCGTAAACTGTATCAGTAGGGTAAATAATTACACCGCCGTTTTTTAAAACCTCTACGGCTTTATTAATGTATCTTTGCTGCGGTGTTACCGGGTGTAGTTCGTAGAACTCCATTATTACTCCTTTTTTATTTTAATAATTGAGTTTAATGTAAATTACCCGAATACGGGAATATTTACATTACAATTTAACAATGTTAATGAAAATGTCAATAAAAATCGTTAATTTTATGTAAAAATTTTAAGGAAATTATGTTCAAAAAAATATCTAAACCTGTGGTTATTTTAGGGTTGGTTAGTTTTTTTACCGATTTTGCAAGTGAAATGCTTTACCCCATTACCCCTTTATTTCTGACTTCAATCTTAGGGGCTTCTATGGTCTCGGTCGGCTTAATTGAAGGTTTAGCCGAAATTACGGCAGGATTATTAAAAGGTTATTTCGGTAATCTTTCCGATAAAATGGGAAAAAGGTCAATATTTGTTGTTTTAGGGTATGGTCTTTCGGGAATTGTTAAACCAATACCGGGTATAATACAAAATGTTTTTTCGGTGTTACTTAGCCGTGTTACAGATAGAATAGGAAAAGGAATAAGAACCGCTCCAAGAGATGCATTGCTTGCTTCTTATGCAGAAGGAAATACCGGTGCTGTTTTTGGTTTTCACAGAAGTATGGATACATTAGGTGCGGTTATTGGTCCTATTACGGCAATAATCCTTCTGTATTTTATTCCGAACGGTTATAAAACAATTTACCTTGTTTCAATTATTCCTTCTTTTTTTGCAATTTATTTTACTTTAATTGTTAAAGATAAAAAAGGTAGTTCAAAAACTAAACTTAAAACAAGTTTTAAGGATTTTTGGAAAAACTCCGGAAGGCAATTTAAAATTCTGTTTTTTGTATTAACTTTTTTTTCGTTATTTAACAGTAGCGATGTTTTTTTGATTCTCAAATCTAAAGAGATAGCAAAAAGCGATATAACTGCTATTTGGGGTTACGTTTATTACAACCTAATTTATGCTTTAATTTCGTACCCTATCGGACTGCTGGCAGATAAAATAGGGAAGAAGAAAATTTTCATTTTTGGTTTGTTTGCATTTTCTGCGGTTTACTTAGGATTTGCTTTAAGCTCCGGATTTATGTTTATCTGGATACTCTTTTTAATCTATGGTTTTTATGCTGCTGCAAGCGAAGGAGTAGTTAAAGCTTGGGTTAGTGACTTAATACCGGATAACTTACGTGGGACTGCAATAGGCGTTATTACTACCGGAATTAGCTTAGCTACTATGCTTGGTAGTATATTAACCGGTTTACTTTGGGATTTAACAGGCGGAGCATTTTTACCGTTTATTTTGTCTTCCGTAATCAGTTTTTTAGTAGCAATTTTCCTTCTAAAATTTAAATAATTTCATTTTTTTATATTGTTTTTATTACTTATTTTAAAATTTATACTTTATACAAATCAGGACCTAAACAAGAATATTTTAACTTTACGTGCAGTAAATAACGCAAAAAATAAAAAGGATAAAAAAGACAAATAAATATTTATTTAACAATATTGTTCTATAAATGAGGAAAAATATGGCAAAAAAAGAAGTAATTAAAAGAAGTTGGGCTGAACCATTTAAAATTAAAATGGTAGAGCCAATTAAAATGACAACAAAAGAACAGCGTGAAAAAGCTGTTAAAGAAGCCGGTTACAACACTTTTTTATTAAGAAGCGAAGATGTTTATATCGACTTATTAACTGATAGCGGTACAAATGCTATGAGTGATTATCAATGGGCTGGTATGATGTTAGGTGACGAAGCTTATGCAGGAAGCAGAAACTTTTACTATTTATGGGATAACGTAAAAAAATATTATGGTATGCCTTACTTTGTTCCTACTCACCAAGGACGTGCAGCCGAACACATGATATCTAAAATATTAATTAAACCCGGGGATTATGTTGCCGGTAATATGTATTTTACAACAACTCGTGCACATCAAGAACTTGCAGGTGCAACTTTTGTTGATATTATTATTGATGAAGCCCACGATTCTCAAAATCCGCATCCGTTTAAAGGAAACGTAGATATTCAGAAATTAGAAGACTTAATCAAAAAAGTCGGAGCTAAAAAAATTGCATACTTAAGTATTGCCGGTCCGGTTAATATGGCAGGCGGTCAGCCTTTTAGCATGGCAAATATTAAAGAAGTTAAAGCCATTTGTAAAAAACACGGAATTAGAATGTGGTTTGACGCAACACGCGCCACAGAAAACGCATACTTTATTAAATTACGTGAAGACGGCTATCAAGAAAAAAGCATAAAAGAGATTTTAAAAGAAATGTGCTCGTATTTTGACGGTTTATGGGTAAGCGCTAAAAAAGACTTGATGGTTAATATCGGCGGTATTTTGGCAACCCGTGATAAACATGTATATGAAGAAGCAAGAAATATGGTTGTTCTTTACGAAGGATTACATACCTATGGCGGTTTAGCAGGACGTGACATGGAAGCTATGGCACGCGGTATGGAAGAAATGATTGACTTTGATAACATAAAAGCACGTATAGGACAAGTTGAGTATTGCGGTAAAAAATTGATGGAATACGGTGTTCCTATTGTTCAGCCGATAGGCGGACATGCAGTGTTTTTAGATGCAAAAAGAATATTATCGCACTTAAAACAATATGAATTTCCGGCTCAAACATTAGCTTCGGAAATTTATATGGATAGCGGTGTTAGAGGTATGGAACGCGGTATAGTTTCTGCAGGAAGAAATAAAGAAACCGGCGAACATAATTTCCCAAAATTAGAACTTGTTCGTTTAACTTTCCCTCGCCGTGTTTATACACAAGCTCATATTGATGTTGCCGTTGAATCTATTGCTTACGTTTTTGATAACCGTAAAGCTATTAAAGGCTTAAAAATGGTTTACGAACCTAAGTACTTAAGATTTTTCCAAGCAAAATTTGAAAAGTTATAATATTATTGAAGTGGAATCTGTTTCAAAAGGGTAAAACTTCATAAAAAATTACGAACACTCACCCCCCTTTCGTATTTATCCGAGAGGGGGATTTTTTTTGACTAAGTAACTTATTTGTAAAATTTGTTTCGCTAATACTGTTAATAGAATAACTTAAGCTAATATTTTTGTCTAATAAAATTAAAAAAATCTATTTAAGTAAATATTAATTACGCCACTTCTATTTTTAATGTTTAGTAAAAAGATGAAAGCACAAATAAATCCATATTAATTAAAGTAGATATTAATATTTTTAAGTATCCGTTTAATTGCCTACAGATTAAAATTGTTTGCTAATATTCCCCCTCACTTTGGATTAATGTAGGGGGAATAAAAGGGGTGGGTGTTTGTATTTATTATTTTATCCAAGTCTTTTAATACTGCCTAACATGGGCTAAACATGCTTAAATATACCATTTTATTTTTTTGTTAAATAACTATTTATAGCATCTTTAATTTGTATTGAAGAATCGTACCCGGTAATCATTTTTATTTTTGCTTTTTCTAAAATATTTTCCGCTTTATCACCTACATGCCCCGTAAGCAATATTTCCGCCCCGTTTTCAATTATTATTTCCGATGCTTTTATACCTGCCGAGTTTTGTAATTCCACATTGGGATTTTTTATACTTACAAACACGTTATCTTCGGTGTTAAATATTATAAAATACGGACACCTCCCAAATTTTTCGCTAACAAACGAATTAAGACTATCCCCCATGGAACTAATTGCAATTTTCATTTATTTCTCCGTTTAATAAATTTATTAAATTTTTCCAAATATTATTTATCTCGCCGCTAAGAGTAGGCGAATATTCAACAATTGTTTTTTTGTTTTGTAATGCACGAACCGCAGCATAATTATAAGATAAATGCCCCAACAAGCTAATTTTGTTTTTATTAATAAAATCTTCAATTTTTTTACTTATAGAAAGATTTAAATCGTATTTGTTAATTATTACCGTACTTCTAATTTTAAATGTTTGAAGTAATTTTATTAATCTTTCCAAATCGTGCAGACCTGAATAAGTCGGTTCCGTAACTAAAACGGCAATATCAACACCTGCCAAACTTGCGTTAACCGGACAACCGATTCCGGGTGGACCATCTATTATTACCCAATCTGTTTTATTAGCTTTAATGTAATTTTCTTGTTTTTCTTTTAGTTTTGATACTAATTTTCCCGAATTACTTTCACCCGGGAATAATTCCGCAAAATAAAATTTGTTTTTGTCTCTTAGTTCCGAAATATATATTTCACCGACAGTAACCGATTCAAATGTTATTGCATTTGCGGGACATGCCCTAAAACATAATCCGCATCCTTCACAGCTAACGGTATCAATATAAAAATTTTTTATGGCATCAAAACGGCATAAATTTTCGCATAACCCGCAGTAATTACAAGCATCATAATTTATTTTTGCCTTTTTTCCCCCAATAAAATTAGTAGTCTCTCTAATTTCCGGATCTAATAAAATAAATAAATCCGCTGCATCCACATCACAGTCAACAGTTATATTATTTTGGGCTAATTTATTAAATGCCGAAGCAACCGTTGTTTTTCCGGTTCCGCCTTTCCCGCTTAAAACTATTATTTTATTTATTTTACTTTTCACTTTATATCTTTTAATTTATTTTCAATATTCAGATAAACAGATTGCATTTTTCCCCTAAAAATTGTGTCTTTTATAAGTAATTCTCCGCTTGAATAAAGTTCTGCATATTTTTTTTCAAACGGAATTTTTGTTAGTATCTCAATATTTTCTACGGCTAAATATTCATCTAACTCTTTATACATCGGATCGCATTTGTTAATAATTACTCCAAAATTAATTCCCAAGTTTTTAACTGCTTTAATTGCAAGTTTTAAGTCATGCAATCCAAATGGAGTTGATTCGGTAACTAAAATACAATAATCGGAGTTTTTAACAACTTCCACCATACTACACGAAGTTCCCGGCGGCGAATCCAAAATTGTAACTCCGTCATTAATTTTGGTCTTTATCAACTCTTTAATTAAGGGAGAAGCTGAAGCCTCACCGATATTAAGAACACCTTCAATAAAATTAATTTCGCCTGCTCTTCCGATATTTATTTTACCAATTTCTTTTACAATTTCGCTAATTGCATTTTCGGGGCAAAAATATGAACAAGCACCACAGCTATGGCACATTTCGTCAACAACCAAAACTTCACCTAAAATAAATACTATAGCATTAAATTCGCAGACAGTTTTGCATTTTCCGCAATATGTACATTTAAAAGTATCAATTTTGGGTAGTTTTTTATAAATCGACTTAGTATAATCAAAATCGGGTTTAAGTATAATTGCGCCGTTTGGTTCTTCTACGTCACAATCAACATAAGTCGAGTTTTTTATTACTGCCGCTAAATTTGTAGCAATAGTAGTTTTACCCGTTCCCCCTTTTCCCGAAGCTACAGATATTATCATTAAATAATCCTTTCTTTAATTAGTGCAATATTTAAGCACGTAATTTTTTATAATTTTTTATTTTCAGTAAAGGGATAAGATCCTTAATTTTTCCGGTGCAATCAGTGATAATGTTTATATTTGCTAATTTTAGAAATCTAATTGCATTATCACCGATTTTTCCGGTAACAACAACCTCTACATTTTGGGAAATAATAAATTGTGCGGTTTGTATTCCTGCTGCGCCCACTGTATTAACAGTAGGGTTAGTTTTTATGTAATAGCTATCAGTTTCGGTATCGTAAAATAAAAAATAGTTACTTCTACCAAAATGCCTGCTAATTACGGAATCAATACAACTTTCTAACGCACAAAATGCTATTTTCATTTTTAGTCTTTATTATTTCCTCGTCTTCTTCCGCCGCCAAAACCGTTTCCTTTTCCTCCCCCTCTTGGTCTTCCTCCTCTACCGATACCCAAAATTTCCGAATTTTCGGTTTTTGTAGCCGTTTCTTCGGGTGTTTTGCATTTTCCCATTCTTCTGCCTGTACCGCTTCCTTTTCCCATTGGTCCCGTACCGTCTCTATTTGGCATTGTTACACCTCGTTGTTTGTTTTGTAAAATTGAGTGTTATTATAGCTTATTTCTTTTATTTTTTTCGTGTTAATCAAATTATTTAACTCTCCCTCATCTAACCGTGCATTTTTAAAATACTCGGTTATGGCATCTTTACGCATAGGATGAACCGATAAAATACTTAATAACTCATCAATCGGATTAGAGAAAGACGAAAAATTATTCCCCTCGTTGTAGTTTATTAATTTTACGTTATTATTATAGTAGAAATAAATACTTAACGCATTTTTTATTATCGTTTCGTTTGCTTCTTCTAATTTAACGGCAGGGGGTCTTATCGGAACTAAAATATATACATTTTTAGCATTTAATGTACTTATAAATTTAGCTGTTTCGTTTAAGCTATCATCATTACTGTTAATTCCGCTTACAAGCATAGTTTCGGTTACTAATACAGATCTATAATCTTTTCTAAAGTTTTTAATCCCTTGCAAAATATCATTCAATACTAAACCTTTTGCAGGATGATTAACTTTTATCCAATCTTTATTAATTACTGTGTCAACTTTTACGGAAACCCAATCGGCAAATGATAAATCACTCCTCACGATTTCATCCCATAACAACGATGAGTTTGTAATAACTGCTATTTTTATTCCAAATTGTCTTAATTTTCTTATGGTTTTCCCTAAATTAATATCCAATGTAGGTTCACCGTCAGGTACAAACGAAAGATAATCGACATTTTCGTTCTTTTTATAAAGTTCGTTTAGCTTAATTTCTACTTGTTTTACTATATCATCCGTAGAATAAAATTCTTTTCGCACTGATATTCTTTTTGTAGTAATTCCAACTTGGCAATAAATGCATGAATAACTGCAGTTTTTTGGAGGAATATTATTAATTCCTATACTCCTTCCTAATCTTCTTGACGGAACCGGACCATATACTATCATTTTATTTTATAATCACATTAATTTTATTACAAATATTTTTTGCTATCTCAACAAATGCTTCCGAAACTAAACTATCAGGATTTTTTAACACAATAGGCGTACCCAAATCACCCAAAGCAGGTGCATTAGCATCAATCGGTATTGAACCCAAAAAGTCCACACCATATTTTTCGGCAAGATTTTTACCGCCACCCGAACCAAATAAATCGATTTTAGAATTGCAATTTGGGCAAACAAAACCGGACATATTTTCAACAACTCCGATATTTTTTATATTAAGCTGTATAGCCATATCAATAGCACGTTCTGCGTCAATTACCGAAACTTCTTGCGGTGTTGTAACAACAACCGCATAATCGGGTCTCATTTGCTGAGCAACGGTTAATATTTCATCCCCGGTACCCGGAGGTAAATCAGCAATTAGATAATCTAATTCACCCCATTCAACATCTGCCAAAAATTGATTTATTACTTTAGAACGCATAGGACCGCGCCATATTAATGCTTTACCCGGTTCAATTAATCCCGCAATTGATATCATCTTTAACCCATATTTTTCGTAAGGGAATAATGATTCGTTTAATACAATCGCTTCGGAATTAATCCCCATCATCTTTGGCACGTTTGGTCCGGTAATATCAGCGTCTAATATTCCTGTTTCGTAACCTTCCGATTGAAGAGAATATGCAAGGTTTACTGCGACCGTAGTTTTACCCACTCCCCCTTTTCCGCTAAATACGGCTATTCTGTTTTTTATTTTTGATATTGTTTCTTTAATTCTTCTTTCTTCTTCAATATATTTTTGCGTATCGGCATTTTCCATTTCTTAATCTCTTATATTATTTATTGTGTCTTTTTTTAATTGCATCTGCCGAAGCATTTATTAAGGGATAAACAACCGGTGACGATGTTAATAGAGGATGAGTACCTATTTGTAAAGTATTTATATCAATGTCAGTCATTTTATTTAATATAATAACCGAAATCATATTAATCATTTCTCCAATAGAGTCCCCTCCCGAAATTTGACATCCCATTAAAGTATGAGAATAAGTTGAAAAAATTAATTTAATATTAACTTCACTTGCACCGCTTAATTTTCCGGGGTGTCTATCTACAGCTTTTGCAGTGCCGATAATATAGTCTAAATTTCTCCTTTTAGCACGTTTTTCGGTTATTCCGCTAACTGCAAATGCCATATTTCCTATTTTGGTTGAAAACGTACCGAGTACACCTTGATATTGTCTTATAACTTTTATTGTATATAAATTCGAGCCTGCTAATCTTCCTTCCGCCATCGCAGTACTTGCCAACATAATATTAGAGTATTCTCCGGTAAAGTAATCGTATTTTGCTGCACAATCGCCTATTGCAAATATATCTTTTTCGCTTGTTCGTAAGTAATCGTCAACAATAATTCCTAATCCTTCGGTATAATTAACCCCCAATTTTTTAACTAATTCTAAGTTCGGTTTATAGCCGCATGAAACTATTAGCATATCGGTTCTAATAATAGTACCGTCATTTAATTCTACCGCATTTATTTTTTCGCTTCCCAAAACTTTGGAAATACTTTTACCTGTTATTACCTCACAGCCCGCAGTAACTAAAATTTCTTTAACTTTATTACCGAATTCTTCATCCATAGTGGGTAATAAAGTCTTTTCCATTTCAACAATAATTACTCTTTTTTTTGCCGAAATTAATTCATCGGTAATTTCAACGCCAATGTAGCCGCCTCCCAGTATTGCAATAGTATTGGCTTGCGAAATTTGGGTTTTTAATTTTTCCAAATATTCGCTATCTTTTTTAACAAGAAATATTCCTTCTTTTTCAATCCCTTCAATTTTGGGCAAAACTGCCTTACTACCCATTGCTAAAACTAATTTTTCAAATTCAATATTTTCGCCGCTTGCCAGTTTAACATTTTTTTCATCTCTCGATATAACTTCATCAATAATAATATCAATATTATTGGCTGCTAAGGGTGCATCCGGTAAAATATTATCATCTACATTATTAAGCCTATTAATAATATAAGGTATTCCGCAAGGAATCATCGGCTTTTGTTCTTTTCTAATAATTGCAATTTGTTTTTCAGGATACGTATTTTTTGCCGATAATGCACAAGTAACTCCGGCGGGTCCGCCTCCTATAATAACAACATCATATTTTTTCATTTTTTTTCCGTTTTAAATTAGTTATTCTATTTTCCTTTTGTATATAACATTACATTTGTATATAATTTACTCTTGCTTATTTCGGCAATAGTTTCGCATTTAACCTTAAATAAAAAATAAATCGGTCTTTTTGCGTTTAATAAAGTTTCGTAATTCCCCTGTCCTTTTGAAATAACAATATCGCTATTATTATAATAATTAATAAACTCGTCCGTGCATTGCTCTAACGCCGTACCCGCAATCATACTTCCGCTGTTTATTACCTTGCACAATTTATCATACCCTAAATTAATTGCATCATCATAAGTAATGTCATTATAAACTTTATTGCCCCGTGTTGCAAAAACCAATTCTTTATCTGCCATTTGCTCCAATAAAAATCTATCAAAAATTGCTTCTTCATAATTATCTGCAATAAATAAAATTGATTTGGCTTTTTTAAGCTCATCCCTAAATTCTGTAAGGACACTTAAATCATAATCATCTGAAGTTAATTTATTTACATCCGACTCTAAATTAAAATTGGGATTTGCGGCTAAATCAATTGTATTCCCCATTATTGAAATTCTAACCGCCATTTCAATTTTATCTGTTGCTTCATTCATCATAATTCGCAGGTATTTAAGATACCCTTCAGCCAACTTTCCGTTCTTGGTTTTAATTTCCTCAAAATGTTCGTCAACATTTACATACTCACGTAAAATATCCAACATCATTAACGAAAAGTGAGGAGCTGATTCAATATTTTTGTTCGCCAACAACATTTCCATTGTTCTAAATATTATTTCTTTCTGTTTTTCTTGGTCTTTTATTCCTATCAAATTACTTAACGAATATGCTTGTTTAACTATGCAGGATATACAACCGGGCGAGTTTAACATAAACTAAAAATTCCTTATTTTATTTTTATAAAATGCTCATTATTGTATTCAATTTTTTCAATTAATTCTTTTTTAAGCCATTCATCCAATAAATTATTCTTCAAATCATATTTTAAAATTGTACTTTTAACATCACTTTCTTTAACCGATTTTATTGAAATTAATTTCAGTAATTCTTCTTCATAGTTTCCGCTTAATTCAATAGGTAAACTATCGTCACAGCAAATCATTTTAACGTTATTTAAATTGGCAGGGACAAATAATTTAATTTTATCCAAAACTTCTGCTTCCGGAGGAACCGCGTATCCTTTTTGCGGAGGTCTCTGCGGAATAAAAAAATACGATAAATCTCGTTTGAATGATGACAAAAAACTACATGTATTTTTTATCTCTTCAATGTTATCATTAATATCCTTAATAATCATTGTTTCGGTAGTTAGTTTGCCGTGGTAATTCTTAGAAAAATCGACTATCCCCTCTAAAATTGCATCAAACGGAAGTCGTTTGTGGGGTTTATTTATTTTTTTCCAAATAGCTTCATTTACTGTATCAACTTTTAACGAAACAATATCCGAAAACAACAAATTTTCTTTCACGTTTTCATTCCATATTAAAGAAGAATTTGTAAAAACTATTGTCTTATAACCAAGTTCTCTTATTAACCTAAGTTCATGAGCTAAATTCAAATCTAAAGTGGCTTCACCTCTTGGTCTAAAAGCAATATAATTTATTTTTATATTCTCCTTCTCAAGTTCTTCAATTTTTTTCCTTACATAAAAGAACAATTCATACGGACTAAAGCATGTCCCTCTTTCGGTTCTGCAGCAATCCGCTCCGCCTGTTTGGCAATAGATACAGTTATATGTACAAGTTTTGCACAAAACGTTATTTATTACTAAGATACTCCCAAATCTTCGAGAGTACACCGGCCCAATTATCATTTTATCTCGACATTCTGCGTTATCTAATAAACTTTTATCAAGCTTATCGCAAAAATCAATCATGCTTTGTTTAATAGTGCTAAACAAGTTATTTTTTTTGATTTTGTTTTTTTGTTCTGTTAACATTTTAATTCCGTTATTTTTTACTTTATATGCAAGTAACATGCCGCATTTTATCAATTTTTTAAAAGTATCTCGCATATTACGATAACCTATTATAATATAAGATGTTAGCAGTAAAAATTATTATATATTGGTATTTAGAATTAATTGAATGCAAAAAAACTTAATATATTTATTTAAAATAGCTGCAATAATATTTGCAATGTTGCAATATATATTGCAATAGTATTGCAGATTATTGCATTTTTGCAATACTTTTAGTAAGTTTGCTTTTAAACTACGAGATAATAATGCCTTTAGAAATTGATAGTAAATATGAAAGTTTTATTATTCCGGACGGGATAATAGTTTTAAGTAAAGAGTGCGAAGTGGTTTCGACAAATGAAGCGGTTGAAAGAATTAGCGGGTATCCGGAAAACGAACTTATCGGTAAAAAGTGTGACAAAATTTTTGCGGATAGCGAAACAAAGCGATTTATTTTAGACGCCTTAAATAACGGGCAAACTTTTTCAAATCTTACCATTGATATATTTTGTAAAAACAATACAATTAAAAACGTTCTTGCTTCTATAACTCCCGTTCAAAAAGGAGAAGTTGATATTATAGGTGTTGTTTTCGTTTTTAGAGATACAAAAGAAATGGTGGCTTTGGCAGAACAGTTGGAAAATAAAACAACTGAATTAATTAACGAACGAAACAAACTTGAGGCAATTTTTAACAGCAATATTGAAGGTACATTTACAATTGATAATGATTGGCGAATAACATCGTTTAATAAATCCGCCGAAAAAATAACCGGTTACAAAAAAGATGAGGCAATTGGAAAACATTGTTGGACTATTTTCAAATCTAACTTATGCCAAAAAAATTGCCATATGATTGAAACAATGACAAAAGGAACAGCTACAATTGGTAACGAATTGGCAATTTATACTAAGAAAAACACAATAAAACAAATAAGGGTTAATTCCGGTATTTTACTTGATAACAAAAACACCAAAATTGGAGCTGTTGAAACTTTTGTTGACATTTCGGAAATAATAAATTTATCCGATCACATAACCGAAAAGTACAAATTGGCTAATATAATTGGTAAAAGTAAAGTAATGGAACGTATCTTTAGTCTTTGCCTTAGCGTTGCACAAACACAAAGTTCTGTTTTAATAACCGGAGAAAGCGGCACGGGAAAGGAATTGGTAGCCCGTGCAATTCATCTAAATAGTAACAATAAAAATGCCCCCTTTATTGCCGTAAATTGTAGTGCTTTTGCCGAAACACTAATTGAAAGCGAATTATTCGGGCACGAAGTAGGAGCATTTACCGGAGCAGTAAAATCTAAAATCGGCAGATTTGAAATGGCTAACGGCGGTACTTTATTTTTGGATGAGGTTGCAGATATTTCTCCGGCTGTACAAGTAAAACTTTTGCGAGTTTTGGAGACAAAACAATTTGAAAGGGTCGGCGGTAACAAACCTATTAACTTAAATGCCAGAATTATTGCGGCTACAAACAAAAACTTGCAATCGGAAATTGAAAAAGGAAATTTTAGAGAAGATTTATACTTTAGAATTAATGTAATGAATATACATCTCCCTTCCCTGCGTGAACGAATTGAAGATTTACCTTTATTAATAGAACATTTTTTAAGAACTTTTAATAAAAAATTTAATAAATCGATAGAGGGAATTTCTTCATTGGCATATAAGTATTTTATTACCTATACATGGCCCGGTAATATACGAGAACTTGAAAATGTACTTGAGCATTGTTTTATTTTATGCCCGGGTAAAATGATTATGCCCGAACACCTGCCGGAAAGATTAACACTTGAATTTAAAGAAACAGCACAAGCAAAAAACAATTTATTATCCGATAGCGAAATTTCGATAATTAGCGAAGCGCTTAAAAGAAACGGGAATAATAAAACTAAAACCGCTAACGAGCTGGGTATTCATCTAACTACTTTATGGCGAAAGATGAAGAAATATAATATTTTTTAACTGATTAATATTGCAATTTTATTGGCAATTGCAATTTTTAATATTTATTTTTACAGTGTAACTTTTTAGGTATATGAATGAGTAACGAAAAATATGAAGCAGTAATAGGGCTGGAAGTTCACGCACAATTAAAAACTAATACAAAATTATTTTGTTCGTGTAGTACAAAATTTGGAATGCCCCCCAATACCAATGTTTGCCCAATATGTTTAGGTCATCCCGGAGTTTTACCCGTGACCAACAAAAAAGTAATAGAATTTGCTGTTTTATTAGGATTAGCAACAAATTGTTCAATAAATCGGAAATCAATTTTTGCACGCAAAAATTATTTTTACCCCGACCTGCCTAAAGGTTATCAAATTTCACAATTAGAGAAACCGATTTGTGAATTCGGTCACCTAAATGTTTTACCTAAAGACGGAAAAGAAGTAAAAATTGGAATTACTCGAATTCACATGGAAGAAGATGCCGGAAAATCGATACACGACCAGGGTTTTAGCACTTTAGTTGATGTAAATAGATGCGGTGTACCTTTGTTGGAAATTGTAAGCGAACCCGATATAAGAACTGCCGAAGAGGCGGTATTGTATTTAACCAAATTAAGGCAAATTGTTACTTATTTAAATATTTGTGACGGGAATATGGAAGAAGGTTCCTTACGTTGTGATGCCAACGTTTCAGTTAGATTAAAAGGAACTAAAGAGCTTGGTACAAAAACAGAAATTAAAAACATGAACTCTTTTAAAAATGTCGAAAAGGCAATTAACTTTGAAATTGAAAGACAGATAGAGATTATTGAAGACGGCGGAAGAATTATTCAACAAACATTATTATGGAATGCAGATAAAAATTTTGCTGCACCTATGCGAAGTAAAGAAGAATCGCACGATTACAGATATTTCCCCGATCCTGATTTAGTACCTGTTATTTTAGATGATTCATACATAAATTCATTAAAATTGCAATTGCCTACACTGCCGGATGAAAGGAAAAAACTGTTTATTGATAGCTATAATTTACCCGTTTATGATTCAGAAGTTTTAACTAACGAAAAACAATTTGCCGATTATTATGAAGCCGCTGCAAAACATTGTTCGGATTACAAAGCCCTTAGCAATTACATGATGGGGGATATTTTTAAATACCTAAATGAAAATAAAATTAATATTTCCGAATTTAATCTTTCGGCAATTAACCTTGCTAAACTTGTTAACTTGGTAAACAAAGGAACTATTAGCTCTAAAATTGCGAAAGATATTTTTGGCGATTTGGTAAAAGAAAATATTGATCCGGAAGAATATGTAAAGTCTAAAAATTTAATTCAAATTAGCGACACTTCAGAAATTGAAAAAATAATTGATGACGTAATTGACCAAAATAAAACTGAAGTAGAAAAATACTTAGCCGGAAAACAAAGTGTAATAGGATTTTTTGTCGGTCAAATAATGAAAATATCCAAAGGAAAAGCTAATCCGCAATTGGTTAATAAAATATTGAAAGAAAAGTTGGATAACTACAAAATATAAGGACAAGTATGAACGCATTAATTAACGGTGAAAGTATATTAGACTACTTAACCAAAAACAGAAAACCTTTTACAGAATTGGAAAAGGAAATGGAAGAGCTTGCAAAAGCTAAAAAGATACCTATATTAGATTACAAATCTGCAGAGTTGTTAGAAATTTTAATTGAGTTAAAACAGCCGATTAATGCACTTGAAATTGGTACCGCTATTGCCTATTCATCTATTAAAATGGCAAATAGAATGCCTAAAGAAGGCAT
>CALGLM010000193.1 GCA_937930275.1 uncultured Ignavibacteria bacterium | reverse complement strand
ATTTTAGATTTTTTATACTTGAGGAAATGATTATCTGGAAAAATGAGCAAATTGCTGAACTTAGGCAAAATTTAAATCAGCAATAATTTATTTATAAAAAACCCCTTTAGCCGTTAAGCATAAAGGGGTACGGGAATGATATAAATTTTTCCTTAAATTAATAACCTTCGTTATTCAAAACAACTTTTCCCTTAAATATTCTATAAACATATATGCTATAACCAATAACAATTGGCATACCAATTAGTGCTAAAATTAGCATTACCATTAATGTGTTTTGTGATGATGATGCATTATATATAGTCAAGCTGAATTTTTCTAAATCTACTCTACTTGGAGCTATATACGGGAATAACGAGAGAGCAGAAAGTAGAATCATAGTCCCAATAGTAACTGCCGATGCTGTGAAAGTTAAACCGGCTTTTTTAGCGTTTATTCCGATAGGAATATATACTATAGCAGCAATTAATACAACTGTTAAAACGTAGAATAAAGGATTTGATAGTACTCTGCTAAATAAGTAAGCGGATTCTAAAACAGCAAATATAGTTGAAATTAAGTAAAGAGGAACAAATACAAAGTACGATTTTTTCGCTCTTATAAACATTTCATTTCTTAATTCTCCGTCAGTTTTCATTGTCATATATAAAGCCCCGTGCATTACAAACATCATAAGTCCGGTTAACCCTACTAATAACGAAAAAGGATTTAATAAAGAGAAGAAGTTTCCGGTATAAGTTGCATTTTCATGGATTTCCAAACCACGCAAAACATTTCCGAAAGCAACGCCGTATAATAATGCAGGTAAAAAGCTGCCGAATATAAAAGCTGCATCCCAAATTTTCTTCATTTCGGGGTGATCGTAAGAATGTTTACGAAATTCAAATGAAACCGCACGAGCTATTAATGCAAATAAAAGGAGTATAAATGCAAGATAAAATCCGCTAAATACTGTAGCATAAACAACCGGAAAAGCAGCAAAAATAGCACCTCCGCCTGTAAGTAACCATACTTCGTTACCGTCCCACACCGGACCTATTGCATTTAAATTTATTCTTTTTTCTTTTTCGGTTTTTGCAAAAAAGTGTAAAATACCAACACCCAAATCAAAACCGTCTAATATTGCGTAGCCGATAACTAAAACGCCTACTAATAGAAACCATATAATGTTTAAATCAATCATGCTTCTACCTCCGCAGCTTTAACATAATTAGGACCTTTATTTATTTCTTTTTTCAAAAAGTATATTAATGCCGTTAATAATAATATATCAATAATTGCAAAAAGTATAATAGAAAATAAAACTTCGCCGGCAGGAACGTTAAACGATATTGCGTCTCTTGTTTTCATTAGTTTCCACACAATCCAAGGTTGTCTTCCTACCTCTGCGGCTATCCAACCCAATTGGCATGCAATTAAAGGAAGCGGTATAGACCAAACTAAAGCTTTTAATACTTTACGGTTTTGGTAAAGTTTTTCTTTTCTTAATAAGAAAACAGATAACCCCATGATAAAAATAAAATACATTCCTAAAGCAACCATATTATGGTAAGAAACAAAAGTGATAAATAACGGCGGAATGTTTTCTTTAGGAAACTCGTTTATTCCTTTCACTTTTGCATTCATGTCACCAAAAGCAAGCCAGCTTAAAATACCCGGTATTTCAATTTTTGCTTTTAGTTTAGGAGGGGAATCTGTAGGGAATGCAAAAACAGCTAAAGGGGCACTTTCTGTTGTAGTATATAATCCTTGTGTAGCTGCAAATTTTTCGGGTTGTGTTTTTGCCACTTGCCTTCCGTGTTCGTGACCGAAAGGAAAAACTTCTAATAAAGAAACAATTAATCCAAAAATTACGGATACTTTTAATGATTTTTTCATTAGTTCGGTATCTTTATTTTTTAGAATTAAATAAGCAGAAACTCCTGCCATAAAAAATGCACCGCTAATTAAAGCTGCATCAACGGTATGAAAATAACGAACTAAAGTACTCGGATTAAAAACGGCGCCCCAAAAGTCAACTAATTCGGCACGAACAAGTTTTGCCATTCCCGGGTCAATTGTTTTTAAAGCTTCAAAAGCTTCAAATGATAATACTTCGCCTGTTTTTGTATTTTTTAATACAAATCCGGTCGGTGTTTGTTGCCAGCTATTAGCAACAATAATCCAAAATGCGGATAAAGTAGCACCAAAAGCAACCATAAGAGAAGAAAACCAGTGGAAAGCTTTGGAAACCCTATTTCTACCGAATAAAAACACGCCCAAAAATACTGATTCTAAAAAGAAAGCGAAAATTCCTTCTGCAGCAAGAGGTGCACCAAAAATATCACCTACAAACTTTGAATATTCAGCCCAGTTTGTTCCGAATTGAAATTCCATTACAATACCGGTTGCAACCCCTACACCAAAAACCAAGGCAAAAAGTTTGCCAAAAAATTTACCCAATTTTACGTATGCTTCTTCTTTTTTTCGCCAGCCCAAAGTTTCAATAATCATTATTAACCAGCCTAAACCTATTGAAATTGGGGGGAACAAAAAGTGGAAACCGACAGTCATCGCAAACTGAATTCGTCCTAATATCACGGGATCTAACATCTTTACTCCTTAAATTTGTTAAGAATTAAAAGTTAATTACTTTACAGCTATTTTTATTATTTATATCAACAAGATATTCTAATGATTTGGATTTTAATATTTTACGAACTGTATTTTGAGCTTCGCTCCATACGGCATGTACCGAACACCAATTTGTGCGATGGCAAAAATCGGGTTCAAAGAAACATTGATTAAAAAAAATACGCCCTTCAATAGCTTCAATAATTTCTAATAAAGAAATATCTTTTGAAGGTTTAGAAAGTTTTACACCGCCGTTAATACCTCTAACTGCAATAATTAAACTTGATTTTGCAAGCTTATTAAGTATTTTTTGTAAAAAAGGTTTCGGAATTTCTCCGAATGTGGCAATATCTTTAGTTTGTACTAAGATTTCGGACTCTTTGTTTGCCAAATAAAGCATTGCTCTTATTGCGTACTCGCAAGCTAATGTAATTTGCATATGTTTTTTTTTCTTTTTTATCAATATAATACTTTTTTTTGAAAAGTGGATAAAAATTATCTACTTTATAAAAAAATTTTTTTTTAATTTTTTTTTGTTATATTAGATGAAGAATAAAATATACTTGGATTTTAGGAGTAAGGATGGAAAGCATTAAAAATAAAGCAATAATGCCTACGGTAGCGGTAAGCTTTATAGTTATATCTTTCGGCATATTTTTTATATGGCAGTGGATTGATTATTATTCCTCACTAAAAGAATTAGTGCTAAAAAACACTGAATTATTTCTTCAAAAGGAATCGTTTGAAATAGAAAAAGATATTGAAGCGTATAAAAAAGATATTTTGTATATAAAGATACACCATGTAATAAGTGTAGATTTGGATCAGGCTATCCAAAATATATCCGAAGGAAGAGGAAACCAAGAAGATACTAATACTTTACAAACTCGATTAGATGCGTTTAAAAGTGTAAGTTTCATTAAAAGTATCTATGTATTCTTGCCTAATAATAAGCTTATATATTCTTATCCGACAAATGAACCTTTCCCGGGTAAAAAAATATTTACGAAAGTACTGGCATTAACTAAAACTATTAATATAATATATGACGATCCAACTATAGATAACGGAGCCTATGTATTACCTGTCTATATTCCTATAATTAAGTTAAAATCCCAAGATAAAATTGCGTGTAAAATACTATTATACATAAATGCTAAAAACTATTTTGATTATGCATTAAATTACAAGTCAACTATTTTTAAAACAAACGAAGCTTATTTATTAAAAGATAGTAGGCAGGAATTAACCAATTTATCGCAATTGAAAAAGGGGAAAAATATTGCCTATAAAAAAGAAATTGCAGATATAAAAGATAATAGTATTGAAGAATTTATAAAGAATCGTCAAACCGGTCTTTTTGCAGGCAAAGACTATTTAGGCAAAAATGTATATGCAAATATAGTGCAAATAAAAGATAAGAATTGGTATTTAGTATACAAAGTTGATGAAAGTGAGGTGTTTGATGCGTTTAATAGCAAAATTATTAAGTATGTTATTATTTTGTTTATAACCTTATTATTTGTTGTAGCATTTATTATTTTATTTATCAAGCTTAACATTCACAAACTTGACATTAATATTTTAAAGGAACTTGAAAACAACAAACTAATGGAAACACGTTTGCGAAGAGGGGAAATAATTGCCAAAGTAGGAAACTGGGAAATTGATTTAAATACAAAAGAAGTTTTTTCATCGTTAGGAGCAAGAGAGATTTACGGAGTGGATACGCCGACACTATCATTAAGCGATATTAAAAAATTTCCTTTACCCGAATATAGAAAAATATTAGATGAGGCGATGGAAGAATTAATTAGATTTAATAAACCGTATGAAGTGGATTTTAAAGTTCAAAACAGAAGAACAGGAAGAATAATTGATTTGCAATCTTCTGCGGTTTTTAATAAAGAAGAAAATAAAATATACGGTGTTATTAAAGATGTTTCCGACCAAAATAAAATTAAACAAAAATTAGAAGAAGCCGAAGAAAGATTAAGGTTTGCCGTTGAAGCAAGTAATTACGGAATATGGGATATGGATTTAAATTCCGGAGATTTTTACTGGGATGAAAATTCCTTTAAATTATTAGGATATGATAATAATGAAATTAATTTATCGTTTGAGATCTGGAAAGATATGATACACCCTGATGATATCAAAAAAGTATTTTCTACTTTTGATAAATTAATGAAAAACATTATAAATGAATTTTCTAACGAATATAAAATCAAAAATAAAAGCGGTGTTTATATTTGGATTTTGGGTAAAGGAAAAGTTGCAAGCTACAACGAAAACGGAAAACCAAAAAGATTGGTCGGTGTAAATATTGACATTAACGAAAAGAAATTAGCCGAGCTTGAGCTTAAAAAAATTGAATGGATGTTGCTGCGAAAATCGGTTATGGGTGAAGACGAAAAAGATAAAAGAAATTTAGTGTATAAGACAGATGCAAAAGGGTTGATTTATGAGAACATTAGCAAAGATATTTTACAAGGAATAATGTTTGATTACCTACAGCTTTTGGAAACTTCTTCTATAGTTTTTGAATTAGACGGAAGTTATGCTTTAGGTATCTTTCAGTCTGATTGGTGCATTAACTTACATGAATCAAAAAAGTTGAGAAAAAACGAAGTTACAAGCGGCAGATGCACAATTTGTTTTTATAATGAATGGGAAAAGTGCGGTAAAGTTGCAATTGAGAAAAAAGAACCTGTTAACCATAAATGTGAAGGCGGAATTGAAATTTATGCATTACCTGTTTTTGTTTTTGGTCAAGTAATAGGTGCTGTATGTGTAGCATTAACTGCTCCCTCACAACATTCTAATGAGTTGGATAAAATTTCTAATGCTTATAATTTACCGAGCATTTTGGTCGGAAAAATTTCATATGCGTACGATACAAGACCTGCTTATATATTAGAACTTGCCAAAGAACGTTTAAAGAACTCGGCAAAAATAATTGGTACACTTATAGAAAAAAATATTAGCGAACGTGATTTATTTAGGAATAGAGAGTTATACAAAAGTTTGGTTGAAAGTTCCGATAATATTATAGTACTTGTTGATTCCAACGGGAATATTTTATATGTAAATAATGTAGGCTCAAATTATTTCGGAAACTCATCAGATAAATTAATCGGGAAAAATTTATCCGAATTGTTCCCGCCTAAAAATATAGAACATCAAATTAAGCATATTATACAAGTTTTTAATACCGGTAATAAAGTTGCTGAAGTATCTTCTTTAATTATAAACGGCGAGGAAAGACTTTTTAGAACAAATATTTATCCTGTGAAAAATAAAGAAGGACAAATTTATGCTGCCTTAGTTAATTCAACCGATATTACCGAACTAAAAGAAGCCGAATTACAAAAAAGAAGTTTAGAAGAAATGTTTTATAGTTTGATGGACTATTTTACGGGCGGTATTTTTATAAAAGATAAAAACGGTGTTGTTTTATATGCAAATAAATACTTAAGAGAGATGTTTAATGCAGATAGTTGGATTGGTAAAAACGCAAAGGAATCATTCCCCGGTGAAGTTGGAGTTAGGTTATATAATGACGATATGAATACTTTTAAAGACGGATATAAACGTATTATCGAAACTATTCCTTGTTTGGACGGTGTAGAAAGATATTTTGAAACTCACAAATTTATTATTGAAAGGGCAGAAATGGAGCCGCTATTAGGCGGGTTGACAATTGATTTAACCACCACTATTAAAGCCCAACAGTCGTTAGTAGAAATAAAATTACAACAAGAAAGAATATTAAATGCCTTGCCGGATATAATTTTTGAACTTGATGAATCATTCTATATAAAGTGGGTAAATACATTCGGAGAAAAATATTTCGGTTCTGATATTTTGGGTAAACATATTGGTGAACTTGTTGCCGGTGTTGAAGAGCAAATAAAAGTTGCCGGAAAAGAGGCAATTGATAAAGTTTATTATTATGAAAGTGCTATTGAAAATAATGAAGATACTAAATACTTTGGTTGGTGGTTTAAAGCAGAGTATAATGAAAATGGTAATTTAATTAGTACGATAGCAGCTGCAAGGGATATAACCGACAGCAAAATGTATGAGAATAAAATACTAAAAATAAACAGTGAACTTGATTTAAGAGTAAAGGAAAGAACAGCAGAATTAGAATCTGCGAATAAAGAATTGGAGGCATTTACTTATTCGGTATCTCACGATTTGCGAAGTCCTCTTAGAGCCATTGACGGTTTTTCAAGAATAATATTGGAAGATTATTCACAAGTGCTGGATAACGAAGGAATTAGGCTTTTTAATGTTATTAGGCATAATGCAAAAAAAATGGATCAGCTTATAACAGACTTATTACAACTTTCCAGAGTAACAAGGCAACAAATAGAAAAAGAAGATATAGATTTGACTAAGTTTATTAGTGAAATATATGATGAAGTAGCAAACGAAGATACTAAATCTAAATTTCAATTTATATGTAATAGCATGATAAATATAAGAGCAGATAAAACACTATTAAGACAAGTGTGGATAAATTTAATTTCAAATGCAATAAAATACACTTTGCCAAAGGGGAATAGAGTAATTGAAGTGGATAATTATTTGTCTGCTAACGAAATAATAACTTATATTAAGGATACAGGGGTTGGTTTTAACCCTGAATATGCCGGTAAACTTTTTGGGGTATTTCAAAGACTTCATAGAGCTGAGGAGTTTGAAGGTACCGGTGTAGGTTTGGCTGTAGTAAAAAGAATTGTAGATAAACACGGCGGTAGAGTTTGGGCTGAAAGTAAACTAAATGAAGGCTCTACTTTTTATATCGCATTTCCAAAAAATTAATTTGTAGGAGAAATGATGGTTAATGATGTAATTGTTGAAATTTTATTGGTAGAAGATAATCCGAATGATGCTGAATTAACGTTACGTGCTCTTAAAAAAAATAAAATCGCAAATAATATTGTGCACGTTCAAGACGGCGAAGAAGCACTTGATTTTTTATTTGCTAAAAACCAGTATGCCGATAGGGAAGTTAATAATAAACCAAAACTTATTTTGTTGGATTTGAAACTACCTAAGGTAAGCGGCATTGAAGTATTACACGTCATTAAAAGTTCAGATTTAACAAAATTTATTCCGGTTGTCGTTTTAACAAGTTCTAAAGAAGAAAGGGACATTATTGAAACATACAATTTGGGAGTAAATAGTTATATCGTTAAACCTGTCGATTTTGATAAATTTATTGAAGCAGTTAAAGAATTAGGTTTTTATTGGTTAGTATTAAATCAAAGACCGCAAACATATTAATTTTTTAATAATTAATGTTTTGAAGTTTTAGTTTTGATTAAAGATAAATATTATTAAGCAATTATTTTTTTTATTAAACTCTTATTTAAAATAAAAGCGGGAGTAATGGCTCCCGCTTGATAGGAAATAGGAACATCAACTAAAAGTTGAAAACATTAGGCATATTTATCAACAATTGAACCTTTTTTAAGAACACCGTATTCCGTAGAATCTTTTGGAGTACTGTTTTCAGTCATTTCCAAAACCATCCGAATTAATTTTTCGGACGAAGATTCTTGAAGTCGTTCGTCTTTTACCACAAGGCTTTGTACGGGTTCAGTGTTCTCAGGTCGCTTTTTAGTAGTTTGTCCCACTAATCCATACGTTCCTGCATCGGAAATTACTTTACTTATTTCCATACAAGCCTCCATGCTTAGATCGGAAGAGCACACGTCTGAACTCCAGTCACCGTACGTAATCTC
>CALGLM010000192.1 GCA_937930275.1 uncultured Ignavibacteria bacterium | reverse complement strand
GTATGCCGGATTATAATCAGCAATATTATCCTTACTTTGTCCGCCCGGTGCTGCATGTAAATCTAATATTAAATAAATTTGATTTTCTTTACACCAGCTTAACACACTATCTATAATTGCAAAACCTTCTTCCGAATAAATAAACGGCTGATCCAGCGGAGTCATTAAATTATAATGCATTGGTAATCGAATTGAGTTAAATCCCCACTGTTTAATTTGTTGTACATCTTTGCGTGTTACAAAATTTTTTCGATATAATTGAAAAAACTGATTTGTTTTCTCTTCTCCTATTAAATCTTGTATTTTCTGTCTGAATTGCCACGCTGCGTTTGCAAAAGAAGTTGTTTGCAGCATATACCCTTCCGGCACTAAATACCCTCCTAAACCTATTCCACGTAGCATAAAAGGCGTTCCGTTTGCGTCAACAATATTTTTACCGCTGCGTTTTAAAAACCCGCTCCCTTCTATTGAGCTAACCAATAAAAGTAAAACTAAAAATAGCTTAATTATCTTCATCATTTTCCATAATTTTCTTTAATATGTATTTAATTATATCAAAAATTAAACCAAACAAAAACCTCGAAAAATCAAGCAAATTTAGTATTTATAAATTATATTTGTTATTAAAATAATAAAAGTTTTATATTAATAATAAAAAATAACGGTTATGAAATGGAAATTTTTGGATTTAATAAGCCTATTATAGGGATGATACACGTAGATGCTTTACCCGGCACACCAAAATTTAAGGGTAATATCAAAGAAATTATAAAAAAAAGCTTAACAGAAGCAGAAATTTATTTAAACTATCAAATTCCTATATTAATGATTGAAAACATGCACGATACTCCGTACTTAAATAGAAAAGTTGGACCTGAAATAACTGCGGTTATGAGTATAATTCTTTATGAGATTAAACAAAAATTTAATGTTCCTTTAGGTATTCAAATTTTGGCGGGTGCTAATAAAGAGGCTATTGCTTCAGCTTATGCAAGCGGTGCCGATTTTATTCGTGCGGAAGGTTTTGTATTTTCGCATATAGCAGACGAAGGTATGTTTAACTCGGATGCAGGAGAAATATTACGTTACAGAAAAATGATAAATGCTAATAATATTAAAGTTTTTACCGATATAAAAAAGAAACATAGCGCGCACGCAATTACAAATGATGTGGATATTGCCGAAACAGCAAAAGCTGCCGAGTTTTTTATGAGTGACGGTGTAATTATAACGGGCGGAAGTACTGGAAAAGAACCAAATACCGAAGAGCTTGTCTCCGTTAAACAAGCTGTTAATATACCGGTTTTAGCAGGTTCAGGCATCACCGCAAAAAATATAAATATTTATAAACCTTTATGTGATGCTTTTATTATCGGAAGTTATTTTAAGAAAGACGGATATTGGCAAAACGATTTGGATGAAATTAGAATTAAAGAGTTTATAAATCAATACAATTAATATATATTGCGGCTGTTTAAGCCGCAATATATAATTTTATATAACAAATCAAAATTATTGTTGCAAACTACATCTATACTTGCTTTTATAAACGAATTTTCCTCTCCTTCATATTTATATTTTACATAATCAATATAATTATATCCGTTATAGTGCGCAATTAAATCAAAGAACAAGCGAATTACTCTTCCGTTAAATTCATAGAAAGGATGTATTGCAATTAGTTCACCCATGTAAAATGATATCTTTTTTGCAAATACTTCTTTTGGTTCAGTATCAAAATTTTTCAAGTACTTATCACCCCTAAAGCATTCAAATAACTTATGCATCTGCTCTTTAATAAATATAGCTTTGCAAAACACGGTTTCCCCTTTACTTACATCTTGATTTCGATATTCACCCGCGAATGTATATAACTTTTGAAATGATTGTTTATGTAAATTTATTAAATACTTTTCGTCAAATATTGTTTTCCTGCTTAAATCTTTCGTAAAATTATAGTACGCTTTTAAGAGAAGTGCTTTATCAAAAACGTATAATTCCGCAGTATCTTTTATTCTTTTAGTGTTTTTAGGGATTGAAGTACCCGGGTAGTAAATATCATATTCCGCAGGGTAATAATACTTTGACATTATTTATCAAAGGCAAACGCCTTAGCCTGCTTAATAACTTTTCTATTTTTGGAAGGTTTGCATCCTTCAATTTCCAATGAGCGATTAACCGCAATTAAAATATTTTTCAAATTGGAAATTGAGTTGAATTGATTTCTTTTTTTTGCTTTGTTTTTGCTCATACAAATAACACTTATAATACATTGTGGAGGTGGCGGGAGTTGAACCCGCGTCCGAAATTACAAACCGATGAAATACTACGTACATAGTCTATCTATTGTTTGTTCACCTTTGCAACCTCGGTAGACAGAGTTTGGTCAGGCTATCTTGTAGAAATTTCATCAAACAACCCCAAGAAAGTTGTTTAACAATTATGCCTAAACGACGTTAGTAAAAACACGGCATACGATGTAGTTACCAACGGCTACCTAATAAAAATTAGGCTGCTAATGCGAAATTATATTCGTCTTTTCTTTTTTTTCCGACTTTTAACGTGACTTCGGAATCACGGTACGCATTTCAAAGATCTATTAACCCCGTCGAAGCCAATTTCACCCCCAAGTTATTTATTCCACTTAATATCGGGAGTTCCATTAACGTAATTATCAAATCTTGCCAGCACAAAAAATAAATCAGAAAGCCTATTCAAATATACTAAAATATTATCGTTAATTGCAACAGATTTATTTAGTGCTATTATGTTTCTTTCTGCCCTTCTACAAACTGTTCTACACACATGCAATAATGCAGCCGCTTTTGTACCGCCGGGTAAAACAAATTCTCTAAGTTCCGGCACTTTTGAACTAAAATAATCTATATCTTTTTCAGATTCGTCAATAAAACTTTGGTCAACTCTTTTTATATGAATTTTCTTATCTTCGGGTGTCGCTAAATCTGCACCGACCGTAAATAATTTATTCTGAATCCTTTTTAATACTTCCTGTATTTCTTCATAAACTGTTTCAGTTAAAGCTAAACCTATAAGTGAATTTAATTCGTCAACAGTTCCGTACGATTCAATTCTTAAATCATCTTTCCATACTCTTTGACCACCGAATAGAGATGTCTCGCCTTTATCACCTGTTTTTGTATAAATTTTCATACTTAATCGGTATCTCCGTTATTATAGCTTTCGTAATATACTCTTCATTAATATAAACATCATAAGCGCTGCCAAGTTCCATAAAGTCCTTTTTAATAAATCCCAATCCTGCATATTTTCCGTATAATTCCGATTTAACCACACTTGTTACAAAACCCACTTCTTTTTTTTCATTGTTATACAGTAAAACATCTTCTGAATTGCTCAAAAGTCTTTCTCCGTTTTCAAATAATATCCCCATCATGTACCTTTGAACTTTATCATATGTATCCAATCTGGCAATAACTTCTTGACCTATATAACAACCTTTTTTGAAATCAACTTCTTCCAAAAGTCTAACTTCGTGCGGATTAACACGGTGGATTATTTCGAACGGCGCTCGTGGTATTCCGTTTTCTACTCTAAAAATATCATAAGCCGTTTCACCGACAAACTGTAAATCATAAAAACTTTTATTATCTAAAATAAATTCATAAACTTCATCGGCAGAATAATTTTCAAAAATAATCCAATATTTATTAAAGTTATTAATTTCTTGTTTTTTAAGTAAATAAAATTCAATATTATCTTTGTTGTATTTTAGAACTGTATTCTCATTTAATAACTCTAAACTATCATCCAGCATTAAACTTAAAAAAGATTCCGTTTGTTTACCGATTAATTCTAATAAAATAATATTATCTGTATAGTCTTCTAAACTAATATCTTCGTTAATTATGTATCTTTCAAACCATGCAAGTAGTTTTTTTTCAGGGAAAAATCCGCCAATTAACAAATTATAATCAGATAGTCTAATTAATGTCGTTCTATCAACTATTTTACCTTTTTCGTTAGTAAATAATGTATTTTTGTGCTCGTAGGTTTTTAATTGCAAAACCGAATTTGTAGCAATACGATTAATATAATCTAATACATCATTACCAACAAGTTTAAGCTTGCTATAATTGTAGCAAATTTTT
>CALGLM010000191.1 GCA_937930275.1 uncultured Ignavibacteria bacterium | reverse complement strand
GCGACCACCGAGATCTACACTCTTTCCCTACACGACGCTCTTCCGATCTTACCTACGGAATGATTTTACAGACTTTGAAGTACTATCCTTGTGAAATTGTAGAAATTCCGATGGCTGAAAACGGGGTAAACCTATCAGCTTTTGAAGGTGAAATTATAAACGGAATTCCTTCTTTTTTCTATACTATGCCCAATTTTCAAAATCCTACGGGTATCACCTCATCACAAGAACATAGAGAGAATTTAATAACTATTTGCGAAAAATATAATATTCCAATTATTGAAGATGCTTTTGAAGAAGAGATGAAATATTTCGGAAAAGTTCCCCTACCGATTAAATCAATGGATAATAGCAGTATAGTATTTTATATTGGTAGCTTTTCTAAAATATTGTTCCCCGGAATTAGAATTGGCTGGATTGCAGCTAATAAATATTTTATTGATAGATTAACAGTTCTAAAACGATGTTGTGATATGAGTACATCTTTTCCTATTCAGGCGGCTTTATATGAATTTTGTAAAGAAGGTAATTACGAATTGCATATCAAGAGAATCCATAAAATATACCGTAAAAGAATGCAGAAAGCTATTGAATCTTTAGACACATATCTAAATAAAGACAGAGCACATTTTATTGAACCCAACGGAGGATTTACCATTTGGATTACAATAAAAAATACTGAATACTCGTATGAAAAGATTGAAAGTATTTTTACGGGCATGGGTATTAGATTAGCAGCCGGAAAAAGTTTTTATGCTGCTAATAACAATGAAAAATCATTTAGATTATCTATATCACAGTTAAATGAAAATGAAATTGAAGCTGGAATAAAAAAACTATCTTCGGCAATTAATAATATAACGTAGGAATTAAAATGGAGAAAATTAAGTTATATCAAGTTGATGCTTTTACAAATAAGCTTTTCGGCGGAAATCCGGCTGCGGTAATAATATTAAAAAGTGAAATAGAAGATGAATTAATGCAAAAGATAGCATTAGAAAACAATCTTTCGGAAACCGCATTTGTTATTAAAGAAGAGAATAAATTTAAAATTCGGTGGTTTACTCCACTATCAGAAGTAGATTTATGCGGTCATGCAACTCTCGCTTCAGCATTTGTTATATTCAACTTCACCGAATTTAACAATAATATAGTAGAATTTAGATCAATGAAAAGAGGAGTTTTAACAGTAGAGAAGTTAGATGATTTTTATTTTCTTAATTTTCCGTCCGATAATCCGATAGAAATAGATATACCCATTTCTTTGAAGAATGCATTTAATTACACTCCTACTAAAGTATTAAAGGGAATTACTGATTACATGTTTGTTTTCGATAGTGAATTAACAATAAAAGATATAAAACCGAATTTTGAACTAATAAAACAATCCGGTGTAAGAGGAGTGATTGTAACTGCAAAGGGAAATGATAAAGACTTTGTTTCCCGATTTTTTGCTCCGTTTGTAGGTATAAACGAAGACCCCGTTACGGGTTCCGCTCATACAATGTTAATTCCGTATTGGAGTAAAGAATTGAATAAAACTAAACTATCAGCCATTCAACTCTCAAAACGAATGGGAAATTTAGAATGCGAGTTGTTAAATGAACGAGTAAAAATAGGTGGAAATGCAGTTCTATTTTTAATTGGCGAAATTGAAATTTAATACAAGGTCAAATATGAATAAAGGTTTAGTTTACGTACTATCTGCGTATATATTTTGGGGATTACACCCTATTTATTGGAAAATGTTGAGTGATGTACCGGCTTTGATGATTGTTGCAAATCGGATTATTTGGTCACTTTTATTTTTTATGATAATTATCATAAAAAGAAACGAATTGAAAAATTTATTAAAAAAAGTTAAATTAGCAAAGATAACGCATTATTTAATTCCTTCAATTTTAATCGGTCTTAATTGGTTTGGATATGTGTGGGCTATTAACAATAACTTTATTATTGAAACGAGCTTGGGATATTATTTATCCCCTTTTGCGAGCGTATTATTAGGTGTATTTATTTTAAAAGAAAAGTTATCATTATATAAGTGGTTTTCTATTTTATTGGCGTTATTCGGGGTTTTAATAATGATAATATATTACGGAAAAATACCCTATGTTGCATTGTATTTAGCATTAACATGGTCAGTGTACGGATATTTGCGTAAAGAATCACAATTCAATTCGCTTGAAGGTTTAACAGTAGAAACGGGTCTTTTATCTTTCCCTTCATTATTAATCATATTATTTTTTTCAACCTCACCTACTGCTAACTCGTTATCGTCACAGGATATTACTTTATTAATTCTAAGCGGTTTAATAAGCGGATTACCTTTACTTGTTTTCATTAGCGGGTCAAGATTAATAAATCTTTCAATAATCGGAATAATGCAATTTCTATACTCTACTATGTCGGCTATTTCGTATATAACGAACCCCTATCTAAAGCAAAGCTTATAGGTTTTCTTTTTATCTGGAGCGGTTTAATTATTTTTTCAATCGAAAAATATATTAAAATTATCATAAATACTGTTTTTCTTTCTAAGCAAAACGGTTAGTAAAAAAAGCAATATTAAGATAATTTTATCTCAAAAAAAAGCTAAACATTTTGCGTTTTTTTTCGATAATTTAAAAGAATAAAATAGCAATTTGATATCAAGTTTTTAACAAATTGATAATGAGGGAATATTTGATATTAATTTTCTATTTTGTAAATTAATTAATGCATTTTTTATTATATAGGTTAAAATATGAAAAATATACTATTATTAGCCGTAACATTTTTGATTTTTATTTCAACTATTAATTTTGCACAAAAAGAAGTGCCCGCAAACCAAGTTGTACCATTAACCATAAAAGTACTTGCCTTAAATAAATCTTTAAAAGGTAATATTAAAATTTTTGTTATAGGTAACGATGCAATAGCTAACGAGTTAAAAAAAAATATAGGTAATACAATTGTTGCCGCTACTATTTCTGATGTGGACGCGGGTAACGATGTACCTTCAGGTAAATACGAAATAGTTTATGTTTGCAATCCGAGCAAAGTTAGTGCAGCAAAGAATTATGCAAAACAAAATAAAAGTTTAACTATAACTAATATTCCTACGTTAGCATTTGAAGGTGTTACGTTGGGTTTTGGTTTGGATGATGATAAAAAGCAAATTATATTCTTAAACTTAACTTCATCAAGCGAACAAGGCATGGAATGGAATCCGGCAATAATGAAAGTTGCCCAAACAATAAAGAATTAAACCAACGGTGATTATAATGTCAATTAAAACAAAAAATTTACTTCTCTTATTATCTATTATTGTAGTTTTTTCAATTGTTTTAGCTTTTTTTGCTCCTAATAAGGCTCGTGATATGGCAAAAGACATGCTATATAAAGATGCGGAATTTATTAGCAATATATTAGCCGATAATATGGCGTTAGGGTTACAGACGTTAGTTATTGATAACGGAGCAGCTATTGAGCAAGCATTGGAATCTGTTAATAGCGGAGCAAGCAACGCAGATAATTTAAAAACTATTAACGATGTAATAGTTTATGATGCAGATTTAAATTTTGTGCGTTCATTAACTAAAAATAAACCAAGCGCAACTCCTTCAAAGCACGATAAATTAACTTTTGAGGAAACAGAGCATGAAATTATTAGTTATATGCCGATGAAAGATCAATCGAATGCTGTTGTAGGGTACTTACAAATCAACTTTTCAAAGTCATTTTTTGAAAATAAAACGGCTGAATCTCAAAAGACTTTTATATTTACGGCTTTAATAATTTTAATTGCGAGTTTAGGATTTGGTTATTATGTAATTGATAAATTTGTAGGTAAAATTAAAAAAGCAACCGAAGCTGCAGAAAAACTTTCGGTAGGAAATCTTGATATTAAGCTGGATGACAACTCGCAAGATGAAATCGGAATTTTATTAAGCTCGATGTCAAAGATGATCGCTACAATAAAAAGTTTAGTGTATGATGTTGAAATGTTAGCTAATGCAGCAGTTCAAGGTAAACTTGATGTTCGTGCGGATGCTTCTAAACATCAAGGAGATTTTTACCAAATAGTTTCCGGATTTAATAACACACTGGATTCAGTTGTTAATCCTTTAAATATGGCGGCAAAAAA
>CALGLM010000190.1 GCA_937930275.1 uncultured Ignavibacteria bacterium | reverse complement strand
GCGAAACATCTAAATCGTTTCCGTTTGCATCTCTTGTTTCCACACCATACTGCTTTTTGGGAAACATTTGCGTACTACTTCCCCTAATCTCTATTCCTATTTTTCCGTTATAGTGATTAAAAGGATCAGTTATATTATTTCTAACTCCTTCTCCATTATAAATTACTCCTAAATTAACAGTAATTTTTTGATCGTCAATAATAGTTTGACCGTTAGTATTAATTACAAAAATCGGTAAGTTTGAAGATGTAAATTGCAATAATTTTGCATTATCAACATAAATAGGTGTTACCACCTGTGCATAATAAGTAACCGCAACAAATAGAATAATTAAGATTTTTTTCATAAGATTTTTTTATTTTATTAATTCAAAGTTATCTAAAATAAAGGAAAAATCCCAATAATAAATTATTGCTTGCCCCCGATATTTACGGCAATCTTTAAATCTATTATCGGGATTAAAAATTCCCCCGCATTCAATTAACTGCGGAGGAATTATATTTAATCTATTTTTACTTCAATATCATCATCTTTTTAACTTGAACAAAATCACCTGCTTTAATTTGGTAATAATAAATACCTGAAGAAAGGTTTTTTGCTTCAAAAATATATTTATAATTCCCTGCAGGTTTATATCCGGATTCTAATTTTTCAATTAAATTACCTATTACATCATATACAGATAGTTCTACCGAACAATCTTTAGGTAACGAGTACTCAATAGTAGTATTAGGATTAAACGGGTTAGGATAATTCTGTTGTAATGCAAAACTAACCGGCAGCTCTAAATTTTCAACAGATATAATTTTTGAGAATGTTGCAGTACCGTCATAATCAATCTGTTTAAGTTGATAATAATAAGTGCCTAACTTTAAAATATTATTATCTAAAAATTCGTACGAGTTATATTCTGTTGTTGAACCGTTTCCTTTTACTGTTCCTAACAACTCCCATGTATTAGATTCTGAATATCGTCTATAAATTTCAAATCTATCGTTATTTACTTCTGTTGCCGTAATCCAAGTTAAAAATACCTTGTCATTATTCTTTCTTGCTTCAAATGTTGTCAGTTCAACAGGTATAGTCCCTCCCATATCGGCAAATAACCCGTCAACTTCACATCCGCCGCCAAACGGACCTACTAATTCAGATACACCGGTTTGATAATTCATTAATCTAAACTCACCGGTAGTTCCGTAAGCAGCATAATACAGTTTATTAGTTTCATAATTAAACTCTAACGATTGAGCATAATTAGCATCAAACCCTAATGGACCAATAGCAGTAAATGTATTGGTTGCCAATTCGTATTTTCCGAATACGTCATTTATAAGTTCAATACCGTAAATATTTCCGTCACCGTTACATGCAATTGCAATTACTAAGTAACTTGGAATTGTAGCAATAACCGTAGTCTGCAAAGTAAGCGGATCAATAGAACAAATAACGGTATTGGTGCCATAGCATGAAGCATATATTATTTGAGTTGCTGGATCATAAGTCATACCAGTCCATTCGCCTTCGGGTGGCACAATTGTACCTAAAGAAGTTAATTGCCCTGTAGCCATTTCCCACTTTACAAACTGATTTGAAGAATAATAGATACTATAGTTTCCGTTTGGTGTATGTGCACTTCCTGCTAAAAAATTATCCGCATAAGGGAATAATACGTTAATTGAACCCGGGGTCGAAACATCAAAAGAAACAGTACCTGATGGTAGAGAACCGTATGCATTAAATCCATAAACGGTTTCCATATTTTGGCATGAAATATTTTTTGTTAAACTATTATTTAAAGGATTTTCATCCGTTCCGCCCAATAATGTAGTATAAGCTTCGGCAACATAATTTCCCAATTCAAAATTTATTGGATCAAATGTTAACTCTACAACGGATCCAAATAGTGCATTAGATACATTTCGTGTAGAAGTATAATTATTCCCAATTGTTAGCGTAACGTCATAATTAGCTGTGTTAAGACCAAAGTTTTTTGCAGTAACCTTTGGAGTAAAAGCTCCCGGAGGAACTGCTGCAGGTATATCAAGTGAAAGTAAACCGACATCATTATTTGGAGGTGTTCCGATTTTAACATCATCCAAATAGCAACCGTTGCCGTCTGCATCCACATGTTTAAATGCAATATAAACATTTTGACCGGCATAAGCAGTTAAATCGTATGTAAACTGTGTAAATACACCATATGTCAGACTGTTAATATCAAGTGCAAAGATTTGATTTTCTAAAGTAAAACTTGTTAACGAATTATCTGTAATCGAAACATAAACATACAGATAATCCGGCGGATAATTTGAAGAATATTGACGAGTCAAATAAAATGAAATAGTTGCACCGCTCTGTATATTTATCTGCGGAGTTATGAGCCAATCTTCCCCTTCGGGATAATCATAATCAATAAATGCAGAAGCAGTCCCGCTATTAAAATCATCTGTTACTCTGTCCCAAATCTCATCTCCTTTAACACTAACTGCAGTCCAACCTGCAGGAGGAAATGTAACTCCTTCAAATCCTTCTTCTAAAAATCCCAATTTTTGATTATTAAAGCTTCCGGTTAATGACGGAATTTTTTCTTTCTCTACAATTGAAATAGGAGCCAAGCCTGTTGAATTATTTTTTTGCTTTTTTGTAGTTTGCCCCAGCATTAACGAACTTGCTATTAGCAGTATGCATAATATCTTAGAAATGTAACTATTTCTTATCATATAATTACCTCCAGTTTGTTTGTTATTCAGTTGATCCATATATATATAATGGGTGAATCATCTATTCTTTTTTATAACAGGATTAACAAGTCACATTAATATTACGACAAATTTTGATTGAAAGCAACTAAATATTTATTTTAGATAAATTATTTTTTGAGAACCGGAAAAATATTTATTAGAAACTTTTACTATATATACTCCGCTACTTAAAGATGAACCGTAATTATCTTGTCCGCTCCAAGCAATTTCATGAGTTCCTATTGACAAGTCTTTTAACCGGGTAAAAAACTTTTCTTCACCTAAAATATTATAAATTCTAAAATCAATATCTCCTTCTTGTTTAAGTTCTATTGGTATTTTTGTTGTTCCGTTAAACGGATTAGGATAATTCGGATAAAGTTTAAAGTTCATTCCGGTTTTTTCAATACTTTCATTTTCTGTTTTAGTTGATAACTGCTCAATCACAATACCGTTTATTAGCGGTTCACCAATTTCTGCACAAAAATGAAATTTTAATAAACCGTCATTTACAATAATATTATCAATAATCTCATCATAAGCCGCGTTTTTACCGACTTTTGAAAAAATATCCAAGTTATCAATTTTTAAGCTGTTTTGAACAAAAACATCAAAAACTCTATTGCCTGCAGCAGTAAAATAATTTTCACAAAATTTTAATGTAATCTTATATATTCCGTTTGGTACTCTAACATTATATTTAGTGATGTAATATCTTTCAGTTCTATAAATTTCGTCCTCTTCGGTATTTAGAATATTTATTGTTGTTGATGCCGATGCACTTGTTCCTTCAGAGTACCCGTATTCGTTGTTATTGCTAAATTCTGTGTCAGCTAAATATCCTAATGCAGCATTTCCACCGACATTTATTTTTACCGGATAGTTAAACGGAATACTGTTTGTAATAGTAATTGCCTTAGGTGACATCATATTGGAAGGAGTAAAGCTATCTTTTACATTCATTATTATCAAATTATTGGTAATTCCCGAATTAAAACCGCTAACGTTTAATTTAACCGTTTTTTTATCATCCAATAATAAGCCGCTATTTATAGTTGTACCCGCAATTACATAATTTGAAATATTTTCTGCAGATACTTTATCAAGATCTTCGCTAAATCTTACATATACATTATTATATTCATATCTCGCCCACATGGGAACGGGAGCTTGTTTATCGGTATAACCGATATTTGTACCGTCCGTTAAACATAAAATCATATAGCCGTCTTTATATACAATATTTTCGGGAATAAAATCACAATTATTACCGTCAAAAGTATGCGTAGCTTTTTCCCACCTACTTGAATTAAATGAATTAAAATCATCTGCCCAAAGAAGAGTAAAATTATTATTTGACCCATAATTTCCGGTACCCGGTGTATATGAATAATATTTTACGTAATCATAATATGCAAATGCCGGTAAGCTATTTGCATTAAATACACCAGCCCATCCGGTAGCAGCCGGATTCCAAATATTCATCATAATTTTTTGTGCTCGATTTAAAGTTTGAACATGGGCACCGGTTTGTTTATATACCATTTCACCGTCAACAAACCATGCTACATATTGAGGCGTCCATTCAATTGCGTAATCATGAAAATCGGCAGCCGGATTAAAATTAACATTTTGATGTCTAACATGATTTGTTTGTCCCGGCGTAATTGCATTAAATTGCACATCGTTATCATATCTTCCCATAATCTCGATATCCAATTCATTCCAATCTGCCGTTGAACTAATTTCATGATAAGTAAAAAAAGAAGCCAATATTCCGTCTTTTTGTGCAGCCTTATATTTTACTTCAAAACGGCCGTAAGTATATGCTGCTTTTGTTCGCAACTCTGCACCTTTATAAGTTTTACCGTTAACAACTCCGGTACAAAAAACTAAAAATAGAACTAAAATAATGTTGATATTTTTCATATTATCTCCTTAAATATTAAAAAAGGTGAGACCGATTAACCGGCGGTCTCACCTTTATGAGGGGAGTACAGTATATTAAAATGCAATTCCTAATGAAAACTTTTGAATTTCTTTTAATCTTCCGAAATCAGCATATGCATAATCAACTTTTAATAATATATTTCCTACTAAACGTTGTTGTACACCAAAGCCAAATGTAAAAGACTCTTCAGAATCTTTAAGAAATAATGACTTGTAACCGGCTCTTAAAGATAAAAATTCGTCAAAAGTGTATTCAAAACCTGCATTAATACTTTCATAATCATCGCTCGGATGCGCTGCATCTAAGGCAAGTGTTAAGCAATGAGTTTCGGTATTAATGGGTTGATAAGCAAGCCCGACACGAAATAATAACGGTAATTCCCATTCTTCTGTTTCCAAATATGCGGGTATGTTTCCGTTATTGCCGGTAGTAGTATTATCAGGATCATATAAAACAAGAGATGAATTCCCTTCCATTTTCATTTTACTACCAAAATTAGACATTGAAGCTGCTAAAACAAGACCGTCAA
>CALGLM010000189.1 GCA_937930275.1 uncultured Ignavibacteria bacterium | reverse complement strand
AATAACCCTTGGTTACCCGAACCGTTTCCGATTTCAAATTCCGGATTTGTATATAACAATTCATACGGGGGTAGTTGGAAAAAATGACCGTAAGAAAAATGTATTACACCGGTTTCGGTAATTGGGAAAGCCAAACCTAAACGCGGACTTAACTGGTATTTTACTTCAGCGTCTTTATACCAATACGATTCTCTTTCAGACATTGTTTTTGCAATGTTTTCCGGTTTTAACGGATTGTTAATGTTAGGATCACTCGGATCGTTTAATGTAACACCATCCGGATCAAACATATCAAAACGAACACCTATATTAAAGATAAGACTAAATGCTTCAAATTTTGCCTGTGCATAAGCCGATGCTTCAATCGGTTGGTGTAAATATTTATTATAATCCGTCGTAGTAATATTAGGTATTGTTACATTATACGGAGTAACTTTTTGACCGTTTTCATCGGTCATCGGAATTAAATTAATACTTTCATAATAAAATCTATGTTTCTTAAATTCGCCGCCAAATTGCAAGTTAATTTCTTGAGTTAACTGAGATACCCAATCTAATTTTGCAACGTAAGTACCGCTGTTACGAGTAAAACGGCTGTTATCTGTACCGCCTACGCTGTAGCTATACGGCGGAGTTTGTAAAACTGTATTATCAACATATAAAGTGGGACGAGTAGGATCGCCTGTATAAATATTTTCAAATAAATAATGTTGATAATCTTTAAAGTAATAACTTATGTTTAAGTTATAAAAACTTGAATTTGATACTGCATGGTTAATTGAAAAGATATTTGAATAAGACTTTTCAAAACGATGCAAATTATTATCCGGCGTTAAACGGTTACCGTTATAATTTTGATATTCTCTTCTATCAGCAATAAAGTTATATCCTACTTTAAAGCCCGGGAACATATTGTAACTAACTTTTGCTTGACCAAAATATCGTTCACTTGTGTTCATCGGAACGTAAGAACCGTCACCGTTTTTAATAAAGGTGTATTGAGAACCACCTGAATTAGGCACTTCAGCAGCTCTATCGGTAGTTAGAAATTCTCTTTTACCATAAAAATATCCCGTATTGTAATAATAACGTAAGTTAGTAAAAAAGAACATCTTATCTTTAATGATAGGTCCGCTTAGACTTCCTTCTATGTTACGTATTGCAATCGGGTCAATATCATCAACATTCCAAAATACATCCGTTTTATTGGAAATGTAATCACCCGAATATGCCGTTACCGATCCGGTAAATTTATTGCTACCGTCTTTAGTAACAAGGTTAACAACACCCGAAAGAGCTTGTCCGTATTCTGCATTAAATGCACCACTTACAACCTGCATTTCTTGAACCGCAGATGAGTTAACTTCTACAACAAGTCCTCCGTCATAACTATCTGTAACGGGAACACCGTCTATTTGGTAAGCTATTTGACCGCTACGACCGCCACGTATATGAAGATCGCCGCCAGAACCAACAGTTATACCTGCTTGTAAAGATAATACGTCCGTAATTTCGGTAATAGGCAATTCGGAAATTAATTCACTCCCTACTATTGCCGTTGATGAAGTTACGTCTTTTTGTACTAAGGGTTTTGTTGCAACCACCACAACGTCTTCTTTTAACTGAACACTTGCGTCCGTTAATTGAAAGTCAATCTTAGTGGTCAAGTCGATATTTACTTTTACATTATCGACAGTTTGTGAGTTGTATCCTATTGCGCTTGCCTTAATTTTATAAGTACCCGGAGGCAAGTTGATAATGGAATAATATCCGTCCATATCGGTTGCCGCACCGTAATTAGTACCCATAACCACAACATTCACAAAAGGGATACCTTCATTTGTTGCAGGGTCAATTACTCTTCCCGCAATTTTTCCCGTAGTTCCCACAAAATACGGGCTTGCTGTAATGTTTGTTAATAACAATAGTGTTAAAATAAAGTAATTTAAAATGTGTTTCATAGTTCCTCCGGTTAGGGAAGATAGGTTATTGGTTATTATTTAAATCTTACATAATGAAATTAACAATTTTTTAACAAAAAACAAATATTATAAACTTAAAAATTTTCATAATTTGTTTTTTTACAATTACTTAAACGTTTAAATTATAATTTTTCTTTATATAAGACAAATAGTCTTGTTTGTTTGCCAAAACAACCCGTTTTTGTTTAAAGTTTAAGATCAAATGTTATTTTTTATTATTCCGTTGGTAAATTGCTTTACCAATTGTTTTACTAAAGCAATTAGTTTATTAAGGCATAGGTTTATAACTGTATTGTTTTATTAAATTTTTTATTCCCCGCTATTTTTAATTATTCCCGTTTGGGGATTGTTTTAGCTTTTCAACAAATTAAAAAATCAAGTGTATTTGCAAAATACTAAAGAATTATGTTGTAGATTATTTATTTTATTTATAAATAAGTAATTTGATGTTTAACTTTATTTGTGTATCGAAAATTAACTTGTAAAAAAATAAAAATTAATTTATGTTTGAAAGTTAAAAAATTAACTACTTTCACAATTTGTTTTAATTTAATCAAGGAGTAAAAATTGTACGTTCCATCCAAAATATTTTTTACTAAAGGTGTAGGGATACATAAAGATTACCTCAGTTCATTTGAAGCAGCTTTGCGTAGTGCCGGTATTGAAAAATGTAACATTGTTACAGTTAGCAGTATCTTACCTCCGCATTGCAAACGTATATCAAAAGCAGAAGGCTTAAAAGAAATTAAAGCCGGTCAAATTACTTTTGTTGTTATGGCTCGTAATTCTACTAACGAACCAAACAGGTTAATTGCTTCATCTGTTGGTGTTGCTATTCCTGCTGATACCGAACAGTACGGTTACTTATCCGAATATCACCCATTTGGCGTTAAAGAAAAAATTGCCGGTGATTATGCCGAAGATTTAGCTGCCCAAATGTTGGCTACCACTTTAGGCGTTGAATTTAATGCAGACGCAGATTGGAACGAAAGAGAGCAAGTATTTAAAATGTCTAACAAAATTGTAAAAACATTTAATATTACCCAAACTGCAACCGGTGAAAAAACAGGTATGTGGACTACTGTTATTGCCGCAGCGGTTTTATTGCCTTAAGATCGTTTAGTATTAACTTTATAAAGAGAAATTCAACTTTGGATTTCTCTTTTTTATTTTAAACTAATACTGTTTAATACGCTATTTTGTACTTTAAATAGTGTTGAAGGATTTGCTTTTTCGGGAATAATTTTTTCGGAAAACGAAGCCACACATTCAAAATAAATATCATTTAATTTAAAATATACGGTTCTAACTGGTAAATTTCTAAAATCGTAATACTGAAAACTATAAAACTCAATTGAATTTATAAAAAAATGCTCCGCCGGTATCACTTCCTTATACTTATCACCAAGCTCTGCTTTTTTTTGTCTTATGTTTAAGTTAATTATATCTTTTAAGGAAATACTTTTATCAAAGTTATTGATATTTAACGGTAAAACGACTATTTGAGCCGTTAATCTTTCGTCAACTAACCATATATCTACTAATTCGTAACTGTTTTCGGTTGGCGAGTACCAACCCTGCGGAATTTTTACCTTATAAGATGTTTTTTTTGATTCTACTGATTTGTTTGTTAGCGGATAATTTTTTTCATAAAGAAGCTGCTCAGTTTGCGAGCAGCTTATAAAAATTACTAAAACTAAAAATATAAATATTTTATTCATTCAGCTTAATTTGAACTTCTCAAAAACTTTGGTTCTTCTAAAGTTAACATTACCGAAATTCTGTGAGAATCGTTTAGTCTATCTGTTTCCGATGCGCTAAAACGAGCAAAAGAATAATCTATATTTAACTTAGGCAATCTAACTCCTGCACCAAGTGTTATCTGCTTTACGTCACTATAGCCTGCCCGCACCGAAAATAAACCTTTATAACTATATTCCACACCGCTATGAACATCAAAGCTAACCGGTCCTACATTAAAATTAGACGCAAATTGCCTGTTTTCAAATCGAACATCAAAATCCATTGTCGGCATAAAAGTGCCGCCTAAAAATTCAATACCGTATGCAGCACCTAATTTTAATGTCGGCGAAATCAGTTCGTTAGTTCCTGTTGACCAAGCCACCAACGTTGTAGTTATATCCTGAATAGAAGCACCTAAGTGTAAATTATCCATTGGTTTATAATATGCACCCGCATCAAAACCTATTCCGAAAGCCGAGTACTCTGCAATACTACGCGAAATAATTTTTACGTTTGCTCCCCAATAAAAATCTTCACTTTGTCTTTTAGCAAATGTTAAGTAAAAAGCATAGTCTGTATTATTAAACTCTTTAATTTTGGAATAATCTATTCTTGCATACGGATTAGTAATATCATAAATTACTTGCCCTGTTATTCTATCTACCAAAGCGTCTCTTGTATCCGGAATGCCGTCAATACTTAACCTTATTACGCTAATTCCGAAACTCATATCGTTTCCGTACGGAATAGCAACGGCACCATAGTTATAGTTAACTAAATTACCAAAATGCTCTTCGTGCATCAACACAATTTGGGGGTAATCTATTCTTGCCAAACCGGCTGGGTTCCAATATCCTGCGGTTACATCGTTAACTACCGCCGTATGAGCTCCGCCCATACCTAATGCACGACCGCCGACACCTAATGCCAAAAATTCACCTGCATATTTGCCTACCGAAGTTTGGGCAAATAAAGAGGCGGAGCATAAGACTAAAACCAAAAATGTTCTTTTTAACATATAAAACGATTTCCTTAAAATTATTATTATAAAATTGTCATTTTAACTAATAAAATCAAGTTAAAAATGCACTTTTTATATAAGGATACAAATTTTTACACGAATTTTATCAGAGATTTATCATAATCTTCGACGTTTTCATACCCCAATAAGTTGAGTAATGTACCGGCAATGTTTGTTAATCCCGCATTTTCAACATCAGCCATTACATATTCGCCCTTATAATCTTTATCAATAATATAAAACGGAACCGGATTTAATGTGTGAGCAGTTTTAACTGCTTTTTTACCTTTACTAACCGTAAACATTTCATCCGCATTACCGTGATCTGCCGTTACAACAGTAATTCCGTCAAGTTCTTCTACTACTTTTATTAGTTTACCTACACATTCGTCAACTGTTTCTACGGCGGTAATTGCTGCTTCCATAATTCCCGTATGCCCTACCATATCGCCGTTAGCAAAATTCAAACGTCCGAACTTAAACTCACCGCTCTTCAAATATTCAATTACTTTTTCGGTAATTTCGTATGCTTTCATTTTAGGGGCTTGGTCAAACGGAATTTTATCACTCGGAACTTCATAATACTGTTCCAATTTTTCATCAATATAACCGGAGCGGTTTCCGTTCCAAAAATATGTTACGTGACCGAATTTTTGTGTTTCGGATACGGCAAACGATTTTACGCCGGCAGCACATAAATATTCACTTAGTGTACGTTCAATTAACGGAGGGTTAACTAAATAATTTTGAGGTATGTGTAAATCACCGTCATATTCCATAATACCTGCATAAAATACTTTCGGAAATCTTTTTCTGTCAAATTCGGTAAAATTTTCTTCTGTAAAGGCACGTGATATTTCTATTGCTCTATCACCGCGGAAATTAAAGAAGACAACACTGTCACCGTCATTTATTGTTCCCACCGGATTATTATTTTCGTCAGCTATAACAAAAGATTCCAAATACTGGTCTGTAGCTTTGGGGTCTTCGTCATAATAGGTTTGAACCGCTTCGGCAGCAGATTTAAACTTACGACCTTCACCTAAAACGTGAGCTTTCCACCCGCGTTCAACAATAGACCAATCCGCATTATATCTATCCATTGTTGTAATCATTCTTCCGCCGCCGCTTGCAACTTTAAAATCTACTGCAAATTTTTCGTTTAGTTCTTTTAGTAAATCTTCAGTCGGTTTAATATAGTCTAAAGCTGTTTTTTCGCCAACGTCTCTACCATCTAATAATATATGTAGTCTTAATTTTTTAACTCCGTCTTCGGCACAACGATTTATCAATTTAAATAATTGATTAATGTGAGAATGAACGTTTCCGTCTGAAAGTAAACCTATAAAATGAACCACACCGCCGTTTATACCCTTATTAACAACTTGTTTCCAACTTTCCGATTCAAATATTTTACCGGTTTCTAAGCTTTTATTAACAAGTTTTGCCCCTTGTGCAAACACTCGTCCCGCCCCCATAGCATTATGTCCCACTTCGCTATTTCCCATATCGTCTTCACTTGGTAAGCCGACAGCCGGACCATGCGCTTTTAATTGAGTTTTTAGCTTTATCTCTTTTAACATGTCCAATGTAGGCGTTTTGGCTAAATATACTGCGTTGCTCTCGTCTTGTTTACCCAAACCTACTCCGTCCATTATTATAAACAGAACGGGACCTTTTCTGCCGCTAAATTTATCCGATTTTTTCAATTCTAATTTCATTTTATACCTTTATTAATTATTTTTACTTACTAACATATTTTAATTTTGCTAATTAAAATTATTTTAAAACTTAAATATACATACCAATAATTTTTAATGCAATTTTGCTAAAATTATTATATCTTTAATTATAATATATTTTTTAGTGCAAAAAGTTTCGCGAGGTTAAATTTGGAAAAAGAAAAATTAGTATATAAGTACTTTGACGATGATGATTTTTTACGAATATCCGATAAAATAAAACAAATTGAACTTACAACTTCCGGTGAATTGAGAGTTTCGTTTAAAGAAAGTCGATCATTTTTCCACACAAAAAAATCGCTGGAGGAACTTGCTAAAATTGAATTTTTGCACTTAAAAATGAATAACACCAGAGATAAAACCGGAATTCTTTTCTTTTTTATATTAAAAGAAAGGATGTTTTACATATTCGCAGATAGCGGAATTCATTCACTTGTTGAGCAAAAAACATGGGATGACATTCGCGATAAAATTCAGATTGGATTTAAAGAAGGAAAATACCTTGAAGCAATTTTAACAGGCTTGGATGATGCCGGAAAAGTATTATCTGCACATTTTCCGCGTAAAGCCGATGATACGGACGAGTTATCTAATAAAGTAGAATTTTAATTTGGAATTTTTTATAAATTAAGACTGTTTATCTTTATATGAAAACAAATAGAAGAAAATTCATAAAAACAGTCTTTACTGGTTTAGCGGGTCTTACATTTTTACCCGCAATAGGTAACAATAATTTACTTGCCGATCCTCCGATTAAGTTAAAATACAAACCCGAGCCAAAAGAATGGGCAAATGATTCTGTTACTTTAAGCTGGATTGGACACTCAACAGTATTAATCAATTTTTTCGGGAAAATTATTTTAACCGACCCCGTTTTATTTGATAGAATAGGGATTTACATATTCGGTTCAAGCGTGGGACCTTCACGCTTAACTCCCCCTGCACTAACTTTAGATGAAATACCGAAACCGGATATTATTCTTTTATCTCATGCACATATGGATCATACCGATTACCCTACGTTAGAATATATTACCGATAAATTCCCTAATCAAATTGACGTTATTGTAGCATATTTAACTAAAGATGTTATTGATGATTTGCCTTGGAAAAGTATAACAGTATTGGATTGGGGACAATCGGCTGTTGTATCCGATATTTATATTAGTGCACACGAAGTAAAACATTTTGGCTGGCGATACCCTTGGGAAAAAGATAGATCAAGAGGGTATAAAAAAGACGGTAGAAGTTTTAACAGCTACTTGTTAAAATATGGCGATAAAAAAATCTTTTTTGGTGGAGACACTGCTTATACCGAAAAATTAAACGGATTGATTGCAGAAAAACCGGATATTGCAATTATGCCAATCGGAGCTTATAATCCTTGGACGAGAAACCACTGTAACCCGGAAGAAGCCTTAAAAATGGCATCAGCAATGGGGGCAACCTATTTTGTACCCATTCATACTAAAACTTTTAAACAAAGCAGCGAACCATTTAACGAACCAATTGAAAGGTTATTAAATAATTACAAACAATTTAATTTAATTCTTGCATTACATAACATAGGACAAACTTTTACATTATGAAAACAGTGCTTTTAACTTTAGCAGGTTTACTACTTTTTAACAATATATCGGCACAAGAAATGCAGACTTTAAAAAGTGTTGATTTAACAAAATACGTTGGTTTATGGTATGAAATAGCAAAAATTCCAAACAGATTTCAAAAACAATGTGTTAAAGGAACTACCGCACAATACAAACTTCTTAAAGACGGAAATATTGAAGTGATTAATAGCTGCTTAACCGAAGAAGGAGAAAAAGATGTTGCGGACGGATTAGCACGCATTGTTGATAAAAAAACAAATTCAAAGCTTGAAGTAAGTTTTGTAAGTATATTTGGGATTAGACTTTTTTGGGGCGATTACTGGATTTTAGGCTTAGGTGATGATTATGAATACGCCGTTGTCGGAACTCCTTCCCGCAAATACGGAGATCGGAAGAGCGTCGTGTAGGGAAAGAGTGTAGATCTCGGTGG
>CALGLM010000188.1 GCA_937930275.1 uncultured Ignavibacteria bacterium | reverse complement strand
GATTACGTACGGTGACTGGAGTTCAGACGTGTGCTCTTCCGATCTGGGATATCCTATTTGTGACGAAATATTACTAAACTTAAATTATTAAAGGGGAGTTATGTTTAAACTAAAATTACATTGGCAAATTTTAATAGCAATAATTTTAGGTATAATTTGGGGTTTTGCGTTTCCTTCAAGTGTTAATTACATAAGTCCTTTAGGCGATTTGTTTTTGCAAGCACTAAAAATGCTTATTGTTCCTTTGGTATTAACTTCTATTATTACCGGAGTAACGGGAATTAGCAGCGGCAGCAATTTAGGAAGATTGGGATTAAAAACAATTATATATTACATGGGGACAAGTTTGGCTGCAATATTAACGGGTTTGATTTTAGTTAATTTAATTAAACCCGGCATCGGAAGCAATTTAGGTTTTAAAGAAAGTATAGATAATTTGGGAATTACAAATGTTTCGCTGCAACAAACATTAATGAATATTATTCCTTCTAACATTGTTAAATCACTTGCAGAAGGAGAAATGTTGGCAATAATATTTTTTGCGCTTTTATTTGGTTATTTTATTACTAAAACCGAGTCTCATTCAAAAGAGTTTTTAACTAATTTATTTTCATCACTTTTTGAGGTAATGATGAAAATGACAATGTTTGTAATAAAATTTGCTCCGTTGGGTGTTTTTGGTATTATAGTTAAACTAACTGTTCAACAATCTGCACAAGGTAAATTATTTGAAGTATTGGGACATTTGGGAATATACATGGCTACCGTTTTAATAGGCTTACTTCTGCATTTATTTATTACTCTTCCCCTATTGTTAAAATTTATTGGTAAAGTAAGTCCTTTAAAACACTTTAAAGCATTGCGCGAGGTAATATTAACCGCATTTTCAACCTCGTCTTCCAATGCTACTTTACCGCTTACAATAGAGGCGGTTGAACTTAATTGCGGAGTATCAAACAAAATATCCTCATTCACCTTACCGTTAGGGGCAACAATAAATATGGACGGTACGGCACTTTACGAGTGCGTTGCCGCAATGTTTATTGCACAAGCATACGGTATTGAATTAAGTTTTGCACAACAAGTAATTGTTGTATTTACGGCTTTATTAGCATCTATTGGTTCGGCAGGTATTCCTATGGCGGGACTTGTAATGATGTCAATTGTTTTAAGTGCGGTTGGATTACCATTGGAAGGCATAGGTTTAATTCTTGCAGTAGATAGAATATTGGATATGTGTCGAACGGTTGTTAATGTTTTTAGCGATACGTGCGGTGCTGTTATTATTGCATCTTCCGAAGGGGAAACATTAAAAATTAAATAGCCGTAATTATATTTTAAGCTTTAAATTTTAATTATTATAAGAAAATTGCCTTATTATAATTTAATATAATTCATTAATTTCATTAACCTTTACAAAACCGGTTGGAATTTTAAATAAACTTTCGTCAAGTTTTTTCTGCTCTATTTTAATAAGCTTGTATGCAACAGTCAATTTACCGTATTTAACCTCGCCTCTATATGTTTTTTTTATATATGTAGGCAAGTATCCTTGTTCTAATATGTATTCTACTTCATCTATTTCCGAATGTTCTGCAACGGAAAATTTTTTGATTTTATAACTTCCGTCAATATAAATGCGATATTCCCAAAAGGGGACTACTCTTGTACCTTCAGGTACATCAAGACTATCTAAATATATAATTTCTGAACATTTAGCATTATCAATAGTAACCGTTTCTCCGGTTCTGCTAATTTCCAATTTATTCTTGTATGCGGTTCGTAACGAATCAAATACGCTTAGGTCGTAACATTCCTTTAGGTAATAAGGAAAATATCTCCCCGAATCAGCATTTATTAGGTAAGTCCCTTCTTTATCCATAATAAAAAGACGTTCATTTACTATTTCCTCAATTCTACAATTACCGTTTTTTAAGTACACACGTACGGTATCCGGTTTATCCAACAATTTTGTTTCATCCGTATAAATATAAGTTAATTCGCCCTCAAAAAATTCTTTTTTATTTGTGCAGCCGCTTAATAAAAAGATGATTATTAAAACTAAATACTTTCTGTTTTTCATATTTATATTCCAAATAATAAAATTTTAGAAATCAATAAAAGATAGGAATATCTAATTAAGCTACTCTTTCAGCGTTGTTACTAAGTAAGCACTTACATTAATAATGCAAGCTTTTTATATAACCGTTCAAATAAAGGTGAGGATAATTAATTTGTTAAACTTATAATTTCTTTAATAAAGTTTTCCCAACTATATTTATCTTTTTCCGCTTTAATATTTTCGCTAAATTCTTTTTCTTTGTTTTCTGTATAAAATTTAACAATAGCTTCTGCAATTTCGGTTGGGTTGTTTGGTTTTCGCAAATATCCGTTAAATCCGTCTTTAATAACTTCTCCTAAGCCGCCTACTTCCGTTGCAATAATCGGTTTATTAAAATTATTTGCTATTTGTATTATTCCGCTTTGAGTAGCATCTTTATAGGGAAGTACAACTACATCGGAAGCACAAAAATAATATTTTACGTCATCGGTGGGAATAAAATCTGTAAATAGTTTTATTTTATCATTCAGTCGGTAGTTTTCTATTAAGCTTAAATATTTCTGTTTATCGGTGTAAAACTCACCGGCAACTATAAGTGTAAAATTCAGTTTATCTTTTATTAAGTTAACTGCTTCAATTAAAGTATCAAGACCCTTATATTCTCTTATAAAACCAAAAAACAAAAACGCTTTATCTGTTGTAATTCCAAGTTGTTTTTTAGCTTTTTCCTTGTCAATTATCTCACCGAAGTTAGAATAAACCGGATGAAATGACAAAATACTTTTTGCCTTTGGTTTTATTGTATGTAAATCATTTAAAACCGATTTTGACATAGTAACAAAATAATCAACTTTATTAAAAAACCACTTTGTTAAAGAGATATCACCCGGTCTCTTTTCATGCGGAATTACATTATCGCAAATAACCATTGCTTTTGTATGATTATTTTGTTTTGCTATTTTCAATATAGCACCAAAACAAGGAGCAAAAAAAGGCATCCAATATTTAAAAATTATTAAGTCCGGCTTTTCTTTTTTTATTTTGTATCCTATATTAATCCAATTGAACGGATTAATTGAATCAACTAAAACTTTAGAAGGAATTTTTTCGGTTGTATCACCCCCCTCCAACTGCGATTTACCCGGAAATAGCAATGAAGGGTACTGTCTTTTAAAAGTAATTACATTAACATTATGCTGCTTACTTAGTGTTTTATAAAGCAGTCCGTTAAAGTGGCTTATACCCCCACGTAAGGGATATGCGGTCGATAATATTAAAATTTTCATTATATTAATTTTTGTACCGTACTAAAAACGGTATCGGGGGTAATAGTATCCATGCAAAAATATTCGTCATTTTTACATTTACCGCTGTAAAAGCATTTACATTCTTTTGTCGGTTCAACAATTTCACCCAATCCAAAAAGATGAAATTCGTTTTTATTAAAAATATTATTAAACAAAACAATTTTTTTATTTAATGCCAATGTAATGTGCATTGCCATTGTAACCGAAGTAATAACAAGATTACATCTACTTACTAAATTTATAAAAGTAGGCAGAGGATAGTAACCAAAATACTTTGCACCGGATAATTTTGCAATTTCTTTATTTTTTATATCTTCTTGTTCACCGCCCAATAAAATTACTTCATAATTATAAGCTGTCAACTTTTTAGCTAATTCAATCCAGTTTTCTGTTTTCCACAACCTGCTGCTCCACCTTCCGCCGCAGCCTGTGTTAAAACCTATTATTTTTTTTGAAGTGTCAATATCCCAATTTTCACCAAATTCATCAAAACTGCTAAGAATATATTTTTCACCGTTATATTTAAAACCGCAAATTTCAAATATTTCTTCTAAGTAGTGCTTCGTATTTTTTTTGTTCAAGTCGTCAAAAACACCGGTTAAAAATTTTGCTTCTGCGTCTTTATCCGCCGGAAACGTTAAACCATTTTTTAGGACAAACCCTTTTTTAATTTTACTTTTTACCGTATTAAATAAAGCACATGCTTCTTTATCTTTATCCAAGTTTACGGCAAAATCAAATTCAATATTTTGGATTAAAGTTGCTGTTTCAAAATTGTATTTTAATACAAAATC
>CALGLM010000187.1 GCA_937930275.1 uncultured Ignavibacteria bacterium | reverse complement strand
GATTTTAACAATTGGAATCCTCTGGTTCACAAAATGAAGCGTAAAACAATTGAAGATGAGTTTACGCTAAAAATTGAATTACCCGCGTTTAAAACCTATGAATTTAAGTATTTGTTTAATGATTCAAATTGGTTTATTGAAGACGGAGCAGACGGATTGGTGGAAAACATACACGGTTCTCAAAATAGTGTGCTAAAAACATAAAGACAAAAGTAACTGATAAAATTTAATTGAAGTAAAAGATTATTTTTTGTAAATTTAAAGCTTAATTTTTTTATTTATTGCAATTTTGTATTTAAAAATAACTTGAAATAAATTGAAAAATTGTTTAAATTTGTATTCTTTGCAAAAAATAGGTGTATAAATGAAAAGAACATATCAGCCAAGCAATCGTAAAAGAAAAAATAAACACGGTTTTCGTGCAAGAATGGCTACAAAAAACGGTAGAAAAGTTTTAGCTGCCAGAAGAGCACACGGCAGAAAAAAACTATCAGTTAGCGATGAATAGTCGTGAAAGTATATGACCTTCCTGAAGAAGAACGAATCAAGCATAAAAAGGAATTTGATTTAGTTTATTCTTCAGGAAAAATCATATATAGCAATACCAAAAAGGTTAAAGCAATTTATCGTTTTTTGAAAGAGGAAAACAACCCCGGTGTAAAAGTTGCTTTTGCAATCTCTAAGAAAGCGGGTAATGCAGTGTGGCGAAACCGAGTAAAACGCCTAATGAGGGAATCTTATCGTTTAAATAAGCATGAATTGGCAACAGAGTGTAAAAACAAAAATCTATCACTTTTGCTTGTTTTTTCGCTTCATTCAATTAGAAAAAAGAATTATTTAAAGGTTTACCTTAATGATATCTTGCCCGAACTATCCGGTATTTTAATCAAACTTAAAGCTTCAATTTCGTAAATATAGAGGTCTAAACTATAATATGGATAAACAGACAACCCTTGCTTTTGTATTAATTGGATTAATTTTAATTACTTGGCTTTATTTCAATTCTCCTGAACCACCAAAGGACATTAAAAAAGGAAAAGATTCAACTCTTGTAAAAAAAGATAAAGACACGACTGAAAAACAAACAGTAACTAAAACTGTCGAAGAAAATAATATTGATTCTTCCGCAATTAGCGGTCCGTTTGCAGAAAGCAGAAAACAAGGGCGAATTATTACAGTTGAAACCGACCTTGTTAAAATGATGCTGAATACAAAAGGGGGTAGAATATTAAAATATTACCTAAAAGAATATCAAACTTGGTATTATAAAGATAAACCCGAAAACGATTTTTATAATAGACACGTTCAATTGGTTAATTCAAAGAACGGTGGTGACTTAAATCTTTTATTCGTTACTAAAGACGGTCAAAAAGTTAACACCGCCAATTTGGATTTTAATACTAACTTGGAAAATTCATACTATAAAATTACAGGCAAAGATTCTTTACCCGTAACTTTTTCGTATAAAACCGAAGACGGTAAAACAATTGAAAAGAATATTGTGCTTTATGCTAATAATTACGAAAGTAATTTAGCCGTAAAATTTGTTAATATGCAAAATACCGTTAGCGGAATGCGTTATGATTTAAGCTGGGATGAAGGAATTAACTTTGTTGAAGGAAACAGTGTTGACGAAGCTAACTATAGCAGTGCCAGCGTTTATATGGGAGGCGAGCAAGAAATTATAGATGCTTCTCACCCGGGTGATAAAGTTCAAAAAGAAATGAACGGTAAAATTGACTGGGTAGGAGTTCGCAACAAATATTTTGCTTTAATTTTATCTCCTAAAAAATCAGATTACGAATGGGGAGCGGTATTTGAAGGAGTTCATAAATCATCTGCACGCGGTCAAAAAGAAATTTACTCGGCAAGTTTAAAAGTTCCTTTTAAAGGAGTTGCTGAACAAGTTGATAATTTTACTCTTTATTTTGGACCATGCGATTATAGTCTGTTAAAATCTTATGACAAAAATTATCAGGCAATTTATGATTTTGGTAGTTTCTTCGGACTAAAATTTATCACACGTCCCATATCGGAATATATTTTACTTCCTGTTTTCCAATTTTTACATTGGTTTATTCCTAATTACGGTTTTGTGATAATATTCTTTTCGCTGTTAATTAAAATTGCTTTATATCCTTTGTCTAAACAAAGCATGGCTTCAATGAAAAAAATGCAGTTGTTGCAGCCTAAAATTACCGAATTGAAAGAAAAATATAAAGATGACCAGCAAAAAGTTCAAACCGAAACGATGAAGTTATATCAGACGTACGGTATAAACCCGGCAGGCGGCTGTTTGCCTATGGTATTACAAATGCCTATTTTGTTTGCTTTGTTTACGTTTTTTAACGTTGCAATAGAATTGCGTCATCAACCTTTTATTTTGTGGATTAATAATTTATCAAGTCCGGATGTTATTTTTACTCTTCCTTTTAAAGTTCCGTTATTCGGCGTTAGCAGTGTAAGCGGGTTAGCTTTATTACTTGGTATTACTATGTTTCTGCAACAAAAACAGACTGTTAAAGATCCTTCACAAGCGGCAATGGTTTATATTATGCCGGTTATGTTTACATTAATGTTTATGAACTTTAGCAGCGGATTAAACTTATATTATTTAATGTTTAACTTATTTAGTATTGCCCAACAGGAAATTTATAATAAAAGAAAAGGGAATGTTGAGTTAGTACCTGTAAAAGCAGGACAAAAGAAAGGCTTTTTTGCAAGAATGATGGAAGCTGCCGAAAAACAAGCCCAGACACAAAAAGATATTAAAAACAAAAAAAGATAAATTAAACGGCTACTAATGATAAAAAAATCATTTTTAGTAGTAATATATTTTCTCGTTACTTTTCCCTTTTTTGGACAAGATACAACAGTTTATAAATTTGATTTTGTCCAAAAAAGGCTTCCTTTTAATCTTACATATAAAGATTATTCCAACAAACCTATTGTCGGATTGGTATTAAGCGGGGGCGGTTCACGCGGGTTATCGCAAATCGGAATATTAAAAGCTTTTGAAGAAAAAAAAGTATCTTTTGATTATATAATCGGTACAAGCATGGGGAGTATTGTCGGAGGAATGTACGCCTCGGGATATTCAATAAATCAAATGGACTCGATTGTTACTACTATTGACTGGAACGACTTCTTTTCTGTGAATGAATCCAATAGGCGTGAATTATTTATTGACCAAAAAATTACTGAAGATAAAGCAATTTTTTCGCTCCGTTTTGACGGATTTAAACCGGTAATACCTATTTCTATTGCAACCGGTCAAAAAGTAGCAAATTTTTTAAGTCTGCTGGAGTTTAATGCCCCTATACATTTTGTTAATTCTTTTGATGATTTGTTATTTAAATTTAGGGCAATTGCTACCGATTTAGTTTACGGAAAGCCGATTATTCTTTCAAAAGGATCTTTGGGAAAAGCGATGCGGGCAAGCAGCAGCATATCTTTGTTGCTTTCTCCCGTAAAAATTGATACTTTGCTGCTGGTTGACGGCGGATTGGTTGCTAATGTGCCTGCAAATATTGCTAAAAATTTGGGGTGTGATTTAATTATAGCGGCAAATGCAACATCCCCCTTAAATACACGTGACGAGCTTGATTACCCTTGGAACATTGCAGATCAAATGGTAAGCATTCCGATGAATATTATAACTAATAAGCAGATTGAAAACGCTGATTTTTTAATTACACCCGAATTGGAAAACTTAAAGAATTCCGATTTCACTAAAATAAAACCGAGTATTTCCGAAGGTTATTATTCTGCTTTACAAATCGCAGATTCAATTAACGAAAATTATCGTAAGTTAGTTACTAATTCATTTAATTTTAATGAAATTACAATTGATAATTATTCATTTGTTTCCGATAATACGGTTGTAAAAGAATTATTAAGCAAAGCATTTAGCGGAGTAAAAGTAATTAAAATTAAAGATATAATGTTTGTACTTTATAATTTTTTTAAGATCGGAGAATACAAAGATTTATGGTTTGAACATGTTAGCGATAATGGTAATAATAAAATAATAGTATATACGGAGAAATATCCGGAAGTTACTAAAATTAATATAAGCGGTATTTCGAAACTTAATAAGGCGCTAATAGATAGCTTGTTTAACCCGTTATTAGGCAAAGCGTACAATTCCAAAGTATTATTAAAAAAGACACTAAAACTACTGCAATCATATAGAAAAATTGGTTATTCGTTGGCGGAAGTTGAAAAAGTAGGTTTTAATGCCGAAAAACAAGAAATTTATTTGCAAATAAAAGAAGGCAAAATTAATAAAATTATTATTGAAGGTAACGACCAAACTAATGTAGATATAATACTAAGAGAGTTTACAATTAAAGAAGGGGATGATTTTTTATATTCCAACATCGAAAAAGGGCTTATCGGATTAAGAAGCACAAATTATTTTGAAGATATTGAAGTTTCTGTTTTTAGAGAAGATACAGTAAATATTTTGAAAATAAAAGTTATAGAACGAAACCCCGCAATATTGCGATTCGGTTTGAAGATAGATAACGAAAAGATCGGAAGAGCACACGTCTGAACTCCAGTCACCGTACGTAAGCTCGTA
>CALGLM010000186.1 GCA_937930275.1 uncultured Ignavibacteria bacterium | reverse complement strand
TTTGCTTTTGATTTTTCTTTTTTCGGCTTTTCTTGTTTAGTTGCTTTTGTTTCTTTTAACTTTGAATTTACAACTTGTTCAACCGGTTCATCCTTAAAATTATATGCTGTACCCGGGAAAGGTAAAATTAATCCTGCAACTGTTGCATATTCCGGACGCCCTACTTTTCCGCTTTCATCCAGCGGTATTCCTATTCGCGTAGGTATTCCGAAAACCTCGGCAGCCAATTCGTCGCATCCGCGTAATAACGAACCCCCGCCGGTTAAAACTATTCCGCTTGTTAGTTTATCTTTTAATCCTTTTTTCTTCAAATCTCTATCAATTAACTCAAATAACTCTTTCATTCTTGCTCGTATAATTTGAGTTAACAAGGTAATCGGAATTTTTACCATTCCTCTTCCGCCTGTACGGTTAATAAATATTTCTTCGTCAGGCTTAATAATTGCTTCTTCGGTAGCAAAACCAAACTGTTTTTTAACTCTTTCTGCTTCAGTTGTAACTATCGATAAAGTTTCCCTAATATCGTTGGTTACTTGGTTACCTGCAATACCAATAACGCTTGTATCGCGTATGCTTTTGTTAATAAATACGGCTATATCCGTTGTACCGCCGCCAATATCAATCATACATACGCCAAGGTCTCTTTCGTTTTCATCCAAAACAGAGAGACTGCTGGCAATAGGTTGCAATTTGTAATCAGCAACAATATAACCGGCTCGTTCAACAGATCTTTTAATATTATTTAATGCAGCAGTAGCCGCAAAAACAATATGACTTGTAGCTTCTAATTTTTTACCGGTATTACCTATCGGGTCATCAAATCCTTTTACTCCGTCAATAATATACTCAATAGGAATAATGTGTAAAATCTTCCTATCGGAAGGGTGCTCTATTAATTTAATATCAGCACGTAGTCTCTCTAAGTCCTCTACCGTTATTTCGTGTTCGTCGTTGCGAATTGTAACATAGTTAATATGTTTCATTGCATTAATATGTTCACCGGCAACGCCGGCATAAATTCGCATATTTTTAATTTCGTCTTCGGATAGTTCGGCAGTTTCTAAGGCATTTGTCATTGCCGTTTTTATTGCGGCAGCAGTTCTGTTAATGTTAGCAACCAAACCGCGGTTTAATCCTTCGCTTGCGGCTTCACCAACGTTTATTATTTTAGTTTTACCTCTAAAAACTTCTGCTAAAAGAACACATACTTTTGTTGTTCCAATATCCAATCCGGCAATAATATTCCTACTCATTATTTTCTCCGTTTGAACTATTGGATGAAGCAGTTAGTTTTAAATATATTCTATTACTAAATCTCATATCAATGTACTCTATATTTCCGCCGGCAATACTACCTTGCATAGTTGAATATAGCTCGTTAAAACCTACCATTTTTTTTACAATATCATCTCTGTTAACGTGAATAGGATAAGCTAAATTATCAAAATCAATCATTATAGTTTTTCCGTTATTCAAGTCAATTTCGTTAAGGTTTCCGAATAATTCCTCGTTTAAATACTTTTGTGCAGAAATTATCTTTAACCCTGTAAATAAATCATCTTTTTTGTTCAATTTTTTAAGCGGTTTGTAATTTTTATCCGAAACCGAATGGCTTATAATCGGCATGTCCAAGTTTTTAGTATTTGGTAATACAGGCACTAATTCAAAATTATTAGTTATTAAGTAATTTTTATTATTACTTGCCAAGTACTGAGCTTCAAAAACTTTTTCATTAAGGTTAACAATCACTTTATCCGTACCTTCAAATTCAACGTCGGCATCCGCAACATACGGGTGTTTAATAATTCTGTCTTTTATTATGGGTAAACTAAGGTATTTATAATCGTCATATTTATCAAATTTTGCAAAATTAAAGTAATCTTCTTTTGATAAATGATCGGCACCTTTTATCTCAATTTTTCTGATAATTAATATATTTTTATCTTCTAATTTAAAAGTCAAATATAATAATATTCCTATTAAAAATAATAAAAATATTATGCTAAAAAGCCTATTATTTGCACTTTTTTTCTTAAACATGACTAATTATTCAATAATTTTATAAATTGTTCGCCATACTTCCAAATATCGCCTGCACCAAGCGTAATAATTATATCACCCGGTTTATAAATTTCTTTTAGAAATTGAGGAATTTCATTTTTATCGGACACATAATATACTTCTTTATGACCAAATTTTTTAGCCGCATTGGCTATTAATTCCCCTGTAATTCCTTCAATCGGTTCTTCGCGAGCAGGATAAACATCCGTACAAATAAAAATATCACTATTTAAAAATGACCTGCCAAATTCGGCATAAAAATCACGCGTTCGTGAATATAAATGCGGTTGAAATATTGCAATAAGTCTATTTTTCCAACCGCTGCGTATCGCATTAAGCGTTGCGTTTGTTTCTGTAGGATGATGCCCGTAATCATCAATTACAAGCACCTCTTTATTGTATTTTGTTTCAAATCTTCTGTAAACACCCGTAAATTTAAGCAATGCTTCTTTTATTACATCAAACGAAACGCCCAACTCTTTAGCTATTGTAATGGCAACAAGCGAGTTTTTTACAACGTGTAATCCCGGAACTCTTAAAGTAATGTTTCCTAATTCCTCACCTTTATAAATAACTGTAAATTTAGACTGATATTTATCGTGTTTAATATCTACTGCTTTTACATCTGCTTGACTTGTAGTTCCGTAAGTTATTACACGTCTATTTATGGAAGGCATTATATCCTGCAAAGCAGGTTCGTCTAAACACAATACCACAAATCCAAAAAACGGCACTTTGTTTGCAAATTCAACAAAAGCTCCTTTAATATCTTCCAAGTCTTTGTAAGTATCAAGATGTTCACGTTCAAGTGTAGTTATTGCCGCTATTGAAGGGGTTAATCTTAAAAAAGTACGGTCAAATTCATCGGCTTCAACAACAATATAATCACTTTTACCTAATCTTGCGTTTGTACCGCCTAAACTACTTAGCTTACCCCCAACAATAATAGTCGGATCAATATTAGCCTCAGTCAATACAAGCCCTACCATGCTTGTAGTAGTGGTTTTACCGTGAGTTCCGGCAATGCCTATGCCGTACTTCATTCTCATGCATTCTGCAAGCATTTCGCTCCGTTTAATAACGGGAATTTTCTTTTCTATAGCAGCCTTTACTTCAACATTTTGCAAAGCAACCGCTGATGAAAATACTACAACATCAGCTCCTTTAATATTTTCCGCATTATGCCCTATAAAAACCTTTACGCCTATACTTTCCAATCTTTCCGTTGTTTCGCTTGCATTTAAATCACTACCTGATATGCTGAATCCTTGGCTTAAAAGAATTTCGGCAATTCCGCTCATTCCTATTCCGCCTATACCTACAAAATGAATATTTTTAATAACTTGGTGAATCATACTATAACCTGTTTTTATTTTTTGCCAAATCGATAATTTCGACACTAATTTTTTTTGCCGTATCAATTCCCGCAAAATTCTTAATATTTTTACTTAAATTTTCTAATTTATCTTTATCGTTTATTATATCTAAAACCGCAGGTAACATATTATCCGCTGCTTCATTATCTCTAATTACAATTGCTCCCCCTTTATCTGCAAGCGATTTAGCATTTTTATACTGATGATCGTCTGTAACGTTTGGGGAAGGAATAAAAATAACCGGTAATCCTAAAAATGCTGCTTCGGCAATTGTAGTTGCACCGGCTCTCGCAATTACTAAATCGGCAACAGAATAAGCTTCTCCCATATTGTTGATAAACGGATATACTTTTACCGTATCACAATTATAT
>CALGLM010000185.1 GCA_937930275.1 uncultured Ignavibacteria bacterium | reverse complement strand
GATAGCCAAGTTCACCCATAACGGCAGCGCCTATTTGGCATAAGCCTACTCCGTGCCCCCAACCGGCACCGGTTAAAACAAATCTTTCGGGTATATTATTGTTTTCCCCTATTTTATCTACCACAAAAGCCGAGCTGTATAAGTGTGATTTTGAAAGCGTACGGCGTATTTCAAGTTCTTTACCTATTGTAAAAGTCTTTTTTGTACCGATAATTTTTAGTTTTATCAGTCTTCCGGAATGACCTCTTTCAATTGGTATCAAATCAATTATTTTACCAAATTCCAACCCGCTTTTTTCTTTAATAAGTTCGGATAGTTCACTATTGGTATATTCAACTTTCCAACGGTAAAAGTCGGTTGTCGTTTGGTCATAATCTAATAAAACTTGAGAAAGTACTTTTTTATCTGAAGTATTACAAAATGCTGTAGGGTTAGAACGAATCCATTTATCTGCATTTTTTTCATCCGTTAAATCTAAGTTATAGTTATCCGGTTCAAATTTATAATCTACTATACTTGTTAAGTAACTATGTTTAACCGGTTCCCAAACATTTTCAAATGACTCGCTAATACCGCCGCATGACTTACTAAAACGAGCATCACAAATTTTACCTTCATGCATTAAAACCATACCCGATGTTTCCGCAATCGCTTCTTTTACTTTTGGAGTATATGCTTTTGTAATGCCTTGATAACGTTGGCAGTGGTCATCTGCACAAACATCAAATAATTTATGGTCTTCTCTATCGTACCATTTTATTAACTCGCTTTCGGTTAAATTAACCGTACTGTATTTTACATTTTCTTTTTCAAGTTCTTTTTGTTTTTCAATTTGTGCAAGTAGCCAACTGCGCGAAATTATTGCGTGGGCTTTCAATAATTCCAACGAGCTTGTTGCACTCATTTCTGAAGAAATTACGCTTGTTAAATAGCTTTCTAACGGTATAATATTAATAGCTATTATTTTATCATCATCAATTAGCAGTTTTAACGACCCCATAAATCTTTGCTTTTCTTTTTTTTCCCAGTGGAATTTAATTCCTATTACAACATCACGCAGCAAAAAACTTTCTTCAACAAAATCGTTTGGTAAAAAAACAACTTGTTTGTCAAAAACGTATTCGTTGTTATCGTCATTAACAGTAATTTTTCCCTCTTTTATTGTAGCCTTAAATCTACCGCTAAGCTTATTTGTAGTGCCGTCAACGTAAAAATCGCCGTTAAGGTCAAAATTTATCTCTTCGCTAATAAGTATCGAAACATTAATCTTAGGTTCATTCATCTTTTCCGCCGCAAATAATTTATAAAATTTAATATATAAAAATAGTTATTATACATATAATATGCACTAAAAAGTTAATATACTAATTATATTAAGTAGCTTTTGGAACCGAAAATATAAACTGCGAACCTTTTCCCAATTCGCTTTTTGCAAATATTTCCCCGTTATTCTTTTCAACCAATTCTTTGCATAATAATAAACCTAATCCGGTGCTCGGCTCTCCTTCCGTTCCTTTATGAGAAACTTTTTCGTCAATTTTAAATAACTTATCAACATCTTTATCGCTCATACCTACTCCCGTATCAGATACGGTTATTTCTATAACATTGGTCAAATCTTTTGAACTGACAGAAACAGACCCGCCCGCAGAAGTAAATTTTACGGCATTGGATAATAAGTTACGCAGTATGGTATGTATTATATTTTTATCGGAATAAATAAAAGTATTTAGGTCGGTATTATTAACAAGTGCTATCCCTTTTTGCATTGCTCTTTGTTCCAACAATTCCAAATTAGAGTTTACCGCTAAATACAAGTTTATTTTTTCAAAATTAAACTCCATTAGTCCCCGTTTTATTAAAGACCAATTTAATAGATTTTCAAGCAATTTATATAAAATTGTTGCACTATCTTTTAAGCTGTTAATAGTTTTTACCATTTCTTCTTTTGAAAAATCTTCAAATTCTTCCGCAAGCATTTGTGTTAAACTTAAAAAACCGGTAAAAGGACTACGTAAGTCATGTGCAATTATTGAAAAGAACTTATCTTTTTCGCTATTGCTAACAACAAGTTCCCTATTTTGTTTTTCAATTGTTTTATTTGCCTGTCTTAAATCAATATGAGTTTTTATACGCGCAAGCATCTCTTTAGCTTTAAATGGTTTAGTAATATAATCTACCCCTCCTATTTCAAAGCCTTTTACAATATCCTGCTCTTCGGTTTTTGCAGTTAAAAAAATAATGGGAATATCTCTTGTTTCGGCTGTTTTTTTTAATTCAATACATACATCGTAACCGGACATATCTAACATCATTATATCCAATAAAATCAAATCCGGTTTTTTATCTTTAGCAATTTTTATGGCAAGGGTACCGTTTCCGGCAATAAGTAATTTGTAATAAGGATTTAATACGGTAGCAGCCAATTGTAAATTTTTTGGCTGGTCATCAACTATTAATATTAGATTTTTATTTTCCAATTTATTCAGCCTTTCTAAAAATCAAATTCGTGTTTTATAAGCAATATAAACTTGCTGTATTCGGCAATTAATTTTTGAACGTTTTCTATATCAAAGCTCGCGTAGCTTTCTTCCAGCTTACTAATAAACTCGTTAAAAATTTCAAACCTGTAATGCTCGTTAAACTCTTTAACCGAATTTATTAAATCGTTCACGTCATCCAACATTAAATATTCGTTAAGCTCAATAAACTTTTGCGAAAATTTATGATCGAATAATATAATCTTTTGTTTATTAACTTCAAAATCTGCTTTATTAACTTTAAAATAATCTTTTCTAATAAACTCGTCAGCAACCGATTGCGGAAAATCTTCCGATACTTTATGGGGTATAAACCTGATTAAAAAATCGACTAAAATATCGTTTTGTATCGGTTTCATCAAAAATCCTTCAAATCTATCTCTTAATCCGCCAATTTCTTTTATCATTGCCGAAGCAGTAAATGCTACAACGGGTATATGTTTTGTTTTAGGATCTTGTTTAAGTACGCTTAGTGCTTCATAGCCGTCCATATCAGGCATTCTTAAATCCATTAGTATTAAGTGCGGTTCATTTTCTCGTGCAATTTTTATCCCTTCTTTTGCGGTTAGTGCCCCTTCAACACTTATATTATAAGGTGCTAAATAACCTTGTACTATTTCAATGTTCTTTATAATGTCATCAATTACAAGCAATTTACCGTCTATAAACTCAACATCAATTTTAGACCACTCGAATTTTCCCGATGATTTGACTACGTTTTCTTGTGAGACCTTTAAATTTGGAAATGTAACGGTAAAAGTACTTCCTTTTTTAAGCCTGCTTTTAACGGATATTTCACCCCCCATCATCTCCGTTAATCTTTTTGTAATAGTCAATCCCAAACCTGTTCCGCCGTAGTGCTTGGTAATTAATCGTTTTGATTGTCTAAAACTATCAAAAATTTCCGAAAGTTCTCCTTCTTCAATACCTATTCCGGTATCTTCAACATCAACTATCAGTTTAATATTTTCAGTCGTTCCTTCTGCGTACTCGCCTCTGGCAATAACCTTTACATATCCCGTTTCGGTAAATTTAATAGCATTATTTATTAAATTTATTAAAATTTGCCTAATTCTAATTTCATCCATTTCAATTCCTTTAGGCAAATTGTCATCTATATCAAAAATAAAATCTATTTTTTTTGATGATGCCTTTTCCATAAACATCATAAATAGTTCATTAAAAACCTCCGTAAAATCAAGAGGTTCATAATTAAGCGTAAGGTTTCCGGATTCTATTTTAGATAAATCCAATAAATCGTTTATTAAACCGAGTAGCGTTTTACCGGATGACAATATATTATTGATATAATTTTTAGATATATTGTCTTTTGAAGTATTTAATAATATTTCTGCAAAGCCCAAAATTGCATTCATCGGAGTTCTAATTTCGTGACTCATGTTTGCTAAAAATTCGCTCTTTGTTCTATTAGCAATTTCAGCCGATTCTTTCGCAATCCGCAATTGATCGTTTGTCCATTCCAATTGAGTTAATGCAGTTTGAAGTTTAGTAGTGCTTTCAATAAGCGATAGTTCCGTTAACTTTAAATCTGTTATATCGACCGATACCCCCAACAATGCCGGACGACTTCCTTCAGAAAATCGGAACGGTATTTTAGTGGTTTGCATATACCGCTTTACGCCGTCTTTACGAATAAATATTTCTTCGGGATTATGTTTTCTTATATTATTAATAATTACGTCTGCATCATCTTCCAAATTTTTAAGCACTTGTTTGTAATCTGCATAAAAGTCCTTTTCCTTTTTGGATATCATGTTTTGCGATGTTGTACCCAGCGATTCGGCAAGTGCTTTATTAACTAACAGATAATTTCCCGTTATATCTTTTGCAAAAATAAAATGAGGAACTAAATCTATAATCTGTCTTAGTCGGCTTTCGCTTTCTATTAAGTTTTTTTCAATAACACGTTTTTCGCTTATATCTATTGACGAACCAACAATAAATTTTATAATACCGTATTCGTAAATGGGAGTTAAAGTAGTAATCCACGTATTTTTGCCCGCAGGCAAATTTAATGTTTCCTCGTAAGTGATGCTTTTCCCTTCTTTAACGCAATTTTTATAATTTTCTTCAATCTTATTTGCGGTGTTCTCGTCAAATATATTATGAGCAGATTTCCCTTGTAAAAAATCTAAACTTAAACCCGTCAATTTTTGATGAGTATAATTATTTCTTATATATCTAAATTCGTTCCCGTCAGTAACTTCAATTAAAAAAAGTGCGGATTGTGTTCCGTTAAAAACTTTTTCATACTCAAACGTAATTTTTCTTATATCGCATTCAGCTTTTTTTCTTTCGGTAATATTACTTATAACAAATAAACAAGTATCTTTTCCGTCATCAAAATTTTTAATTAAGTTGGCTCTGGATAAATACCACTCTGTTACGTTTCCTTCCGTTAAAACAAATTCAAACTCTACATTGTCTTTTCCTTCAACAAGTTCATCAAGTGCCGTAGAAATGTTTTTTACCATATTAGCAGGTAAAACATCTTTATAATTATAGCCGATTAATTCTTTTATTTTAAGCAACATACCGGGGGTATGATACTCCACAATAGTACCTTCGGTATTAATAAGTAAAATTAAATCTTGCATAGCTTCAAATAGTTTAAGAAGCTTCTTTTCGCTTTTTTCTAATTTTGCAACAATTTCATTTTTTTCAAATAAATTAGTTTCGGCTATTCCTTTTGAAATTTGTAATTTTAACAATAAATTATTTTTTTCGTCTTCATAATTTACTCGTTCGGTAATATCTGTTTTAATTGCCAAAAAATACGAAGGGGCAGATTCTTCTTCAAAAATAGGTGTAACAACCTGATACTCAAAATACTTAGTTCCGTCTTTTTTTATATTTTGATATTCGCTTCTCCATATATTCCCCACTTCAAGCAGTTTCCACACTTCATCGTATTCCGCTTTAGAAAAAACCTCTTTTCCCAAAAACATTTTGCAATCTTTTCCCAATACTTCTTCGGGTAAATATCCCGTTAAATCGGTATATGCAATGTTACACCAAATTATTATTCCTTTCTTATCTGCAATAAAAGCAGCTTCGGATAGCGATTCCATTGCAAATTTAAACATATTAATTGATTCGTGTACCGGTTCAAAACTTTCAAGCCATATTTCTTCACCTTCAACAACCACCACATTTTTGGAAACTTCCGCAACAAAATTTCCCCCTTTTGCTTTATTACACCTTGCAATATATTTATCATCGCCTTGCTTAAATATAACCTCAATAGTATTTCTATAGTTTATTTCGCTTATATCATTAACTATAAGAAGTTCTCTTAACTTTTTACTTATAAAAATTATTTTACCTAAAGTAGTATTATATCCCCACAAATTACCCGGAAGGTTTTCAAATAATAGTATTTCGGATTTACTTAAAGACATAAAGAATTCTATAAAATGTTACAACAAAATAATAAAAATAATACTAACTTGTAATATATTCTTTTAGTAATTCAAGGTATTTTAATTGTTCGTTTTTTGTAATAAAATTATTGCTATAATTAACACCTATTAATTTGTTAAAATTATTTAGAGCATCAATCATTTTCAAATTAGGATAACCGTTATCCCTTAAATAATGCACAAGCTTTAAAGTTCTAAATCCGTCAAACCAAAATTTTTTTTGTTTATAAATTTGCAAGCTATTATTTGAAGATGATAATATTTTATCCCAAGATTCTTTAAAATTATTTAACACCAAAAAATCATAAAGTTTATTTTCGGTATTAAAAGCAAATTCCAAATATTCTTTTGAACTTAATACGTCTTTATAAAAAAACATATCATTCCATTTATTTAGTATTTCAAAAATCATAGTATTATATAAAATATACTCGTCTTGTATTTTGGTTAAGTATCTTGCAACCCGTTGTCCGGTACCAAAAGGAACACGCCATGAACTCCTTCCTAAAGGAAATACTGTTCCTTCTTTTAATACGGTAATGGGGTAAAGTTTTGCTAATTTTTCCATAAAATAAAAATCTTCTGCGGCCAGTCGTTTATTCATCCCCTGTATTTTACAGTAAGCCCCCGCAGAACAAACCATTGTACTTCCAATAGTATGAAAAGCATATGGTGATTGCGAATATTTTAGCCCTGCAACATAATAATGTAAAAACAGATCGTAACAAATTATTGCATAGTTTTCTTCTTCGTTTTCGGTAAATCTGTGTATAAAAGGAACATATCCTGCAGCAATTCCTTTGCTGCGATAATTGTTTAATACAGTAAAATAATTTTCGGAGACCAAACAATCGGAATCCAAACACACAAGCAGTGTATTATGGGAATAATCAAAATATCTTAGTGCTATGTCCATCCCTATTTTTCTCGCTAATCCTACTCCCCCGTCCTTTTCCGGTAATTCGTTCCCTACGGTACATGCATCAACAAAATTAATTGTTAACCCTATTGTGTTTTTTTCTATTATAGTCTTTAAAAATTGAACGGTCTTTAAATTTTCATCTTTAGTATTCAATTCGGCTGATTTTAAATTATTTACTACAAATAGTACAAGGGTATTATCAAAACAACAGTCTGAATTTTTGTGCAGCGAGTTAATTAAATTTTTTATATTCTCAAATTCCGCAATTGCGGGAATAACAATAATATTATTAAATGTTTTGTTAAGGGGAGCATATAATTCGTATTTCTTAAATTCAAATTTGCTTAAATAGCCTTCAACTTCCTTAGGTAAATTATATTTCATTATTCAAAAAGTAATTTTTATTTATTATTTCAACAGCTTTTTCATAATTTGGACCGATAATTTTATGAATATTTACTCCGTTTCTTTCCATCTTTCTAAACCATTTTATTTGCTTTCTTGCAAATTCGTAAATGGCTGAATTAAGTTTTTGAAACATATCGTTATAACTTAACTTACCGGCAATATGTAAACCGATATATTTATATTCTAATCCAAAATATATTAGTTTTTCCAATGTAATTCCCATACTCACTAAATTTCCAACCTCTTCAATCATCCCGCATCTCAGCCTATTTTTAAGGCGTTCGGATATTCTATTTTTTATAATATCGTTTGGTAATGTAATACCTAAAATCAAAGGTTTAATTTTTGGTTTAGCTAAAATATTCCCCGATTTTTTTGCATTTTCAACAATTATCGCTTTAATCATTCTTCCTTTATCGGTTAAATCGGTACTATTATGCAAACCGGATGAAACACTTAAAAGTATTTTTTTTAACTCTTCTTCATTATACTTGTTTAGTTTTTCAAATTCCTTACCGTTAAAATCTGCTTTCACAAGTTCATAATTGTTTATTATTGAATCAATATACAAAAATGACCCGCCAACTAAAAAAGGTATTTTATTATTAGCTTTAATATTGGCATAAAACTCGGAAAATAAATTATTAAATCCGTACAAATCAAATTCTTTATCCGGTTCTAAAATATCAATCATATAATACGGAATTTTAACCCCGTCAACAATGTAATCGCTTAAGTCTTTGCCCGTTCCCAAATCCATATATTTATATACCTGACGGCTATCGGCAGAAATAATTTCCCCGTTAAACTTATAAGCAAGTTTTGCCCCCAGCAATGTTTTACCCGTTGCGGTTGGTCCTAAAACGACTATTAAATTATATCCGCTCAAAATTAAAAATCTTGTGCAATTGGAAGTTTTATTATAAAAGTGGAGCCTTGGTCAACAACACTTTCAAAAGTGATATCACCCGAGTGCTCGTTCACTATTTTTTTTGCGATTGAAAGTCCTAATCCGGTCCCTTCTTTTTTTCCGTACGACATAAACGGGTCAAATATTTTTTCTTTAACATTATCAGGAATACCGACTCCCGTATCTGCAATAAATATTTTCACAAACCCGGATTCTTTTTTTGTGGTAACTGTTATCGTTCCTCCGTCTATCATAGAATCTGCCGCATTTTTAATTACATGCTGATATGCTTGGAAAAACTCTTTTAAATCAACACGCACTAATACATCTATATCAAATTTGGTTACGATATTACAATTTTTCTTTTTAATTACCTGCTCTAATCTGGAATTATAATCATTAAGCACCGAAATTAGATTTGTGTTTATTTGGCGCAACACTTTGTTTTTTTCTGAATAATTGGAAGTTGTAAGCACTAAATCCGCAACTTGGTTTAATTGTTCTAAAATCATATCAACAATTTTATCGGAATCGGCTTGCAAATGTTTGGTTTTTAAATGTTCCGCATATCGTTTACTTATCAATATCGGATTTTTAATATCTTGAATTAAAAAATTTGCCATTTTACCAAGTGACGAAATTCTTTCAAATTGCAGTAATTTTTCAACAAGCTCGGCATTTTCCAAAGCAATTGCGGCATGAATAGAAATAGCATTTAAAAATGTTTCGTCTAACTGTGTAAACTCGCCGTTCGCACTATTTAGCAGTTGATGAACTCCTATTATTTCGCCTTCGGCATTACAAATAGGGAAACAAATCATTGTTTTTGTTTGGTAACCGCTACTTTTATCAAAAGAAGCTTTAAATCTACTATCGTTTTGAACATCTTTTATATTTACAATTTCGCCGGTTTTTGCAACCCAACCGGCAATTCCGTCTCCAATTTTTAATCTAATTTCTTTTAATTCGTTCCCCATTACAACTTTGCTCCAAATTTCCCCTTTTTCCTTATCAACCAGATATAATGTTCCTCTATCGGCTTTTGTTATATTTGTTGCTACCGAAACGATATTTTGAAGCACGTCATCAAGTTTTATTTTAGAACTGACCAATTGAGCGGCTTTTAATATCATTTGCAATTGTTCAATGTTCATTACACCTTGTTTGCGTAATTCTTCAACATCTTGGGGCGGAATTGGTCCATCTGCGGATAATTCTTCAGCTATCGGTTCATTTATATTTATATCTTCCTCAATCTCTTCTTGCAAATTAAATTCGTTTACATTTAAATCTTCTTCCGTATTTTGATGTTCTAAATTAAATTCGTCAAATTCATTTTTAAGAAATTCATTTTTATCAAAATCATCATTTTCCGTAAGTTCGCCTTCAGCTTTTATTATTTCGTCATCTTCAAATTTTAATTCAAAATTATCTAAACTATGTTCTTCGGTTGCTTTATTTTCGTTTTCCGTACTTTCAAATTGCTTTAAATACTGCTCAACCAACGAGTCCGTCTTTTCTTCCGATTCATCTTCAAGTTTTATATTATTAATTTCCGGTTCTTCGCTCTTATTTTCAACAAAATCGAAATTAAACGTAAATTCTTCTTT
>CALGLM010000184.1 GCA_937930275.1 uncultured Ignavibacteria bacterium | reverse complement strand
ACCAAGTAAACGGGCTATTCACATTTCTAACATCACCGTTATTTATTAAAACTGTTTGAATATTACTAAGTTTATTATTGTTATTAACCATAATTCTTAATCTTTTTTCGCCGTTTAGTATTGACTTATCTATTTTTACAAAAATTTTATTATCGCTAATCGAAATTCCGTTTTTAATTAAAGAATTATCTAATAATACAATTAAGTTATCTGCTGAAATATTTTCTTTTAAGTCCCCTTTATCATAATAAAATGATAATTCTAAAAAATTATCATTATTTGTTTTATCGCCTACATACAAATAAGATGTATTATCTTGAGCATCCCTAATAATTAGCGAGGAGTTAAATCCCCCAATTCCGTTAGCAATTGAATCCTTGTTTATTTGATCCAAATACTCTTTTCCGTCAACATAGTATTTATATTCGTATCTACCGGGGTCAAAATTAAAAGTATAATAATAATACCCTTCCGAACCTTCTTTTAAAAATAAGTCGTTTCTATTCCAGCTATTAAAATTCCCGAATACTGAAATATGGTTTGGTTTTGTTTCAGGTTTAAATTTAAAAGTGTACGGATACTTTAATCTACTTATAACTATTATCGAATATACTTTGTTATTACACTCAAAATTTAATAAATCGGCACCGCTAAAAGTGTTTGCGGGTTTTATATGCAACAACCTATTATTTAAATCAAGTCTTGCTTCTATATTTTTATTAGGTAAAATTTTAATGTTATAATTTGGAAGATAAAATAGATCATCAATAATTAATGAATCTTCAACACCGGCATATGCATTAATAGGAGATATAATATCGGTTATATCTTGACAAAATACATTACCTACTAAGATAAACGGTAATAAAATTAAAAACAGCTTACGCATAATTGCTCCAAATATTCAAAATTACATATCCTTTAAGTTAATAAATATTTTTTAATTATCTGATAAAAATTTTGAAATTGTTTTTTGTAATTGACTTGATAATTGCGACAAGATATCTTATATTTTAAATAATAAAATTGAATTTACTTGAAAAGCAGAACTTTTATATTTGTATTAATTATAAATCTTTTAATCTCCACAATCGGGATTCCGATTTCTATTCATACTTGTGAAAAATCGGGTATTTCTTTTTTTAGCAAATGTGAATCTTGTAGTCATATCGAAGAACAAGAGGTTGATTGCTGCGGAAATATAATTAATAATTCGGTTACAAAAAGTAATATTTCTTGTTGTACTGACGAAATTAGAGTAGCCAAAGCTGAAATTAATTTAAACTTAGAACAAATTTTTGAGCTGGAAAAATCAGAAGTTGTCGAAGTATTATCCGAAATTGTTTTATCTACCTCTATACAAACCAATTATATAGAAA
>CALGLM010000183.1 GCA_937930275.1 uncultured Ignavibacteria bacterium | reverse complement strand
CGCACAAGGCAATAAATGTTAATCACGGCTATACCTTAATTATTAACGTTATTTTCGGAATTATAATTACACCAATTCTTTATTATATTTCATCACTTAACATTCCGCTTAAGGGGATTTGGTTTTCATTTGCCCGTCCCTTATTTTTTATAGGATTTACTTTTTCAGCGTACCGCATTATGCATTTTCTGCTGCCTATTTCAATCTTTGAAAAGATAATTACTTTTACTTCCTTAACTAAGTATAAATTTTGGGGTAAAAAGTATAAAGCAATTAACAAGTATTAAGTGGAAAAGTGATGAAGCGGAACAGTGAAAAAGCGTTTTTGCAATTATGTTTGTGTTTTTGAACCAGGATTTTCAGGATAAAGGACTGATTAACAGGATAAAACCTGATTTAGTGAAACAGTATTAAACTCGCATCATACTTAATTTTAAACTAAGATTTGATCGCTACTAATCGAATTTAATAAAACAAAAATGAACAGGATTTCCCTCCGTTTTGGAGGTTGTCATCCTTAAAATCAGATTAAAATTCTGTAAATCCCTGTTCTAATAAAGTTTGATTTTTTATTGAAACATTTTTAATAACTTTGTTTTGTTACTTAAAATACAATTTATACGTTTATATTTTATTCCCTAATTCTTTAATATATAGGTTGTTTAAAATTTTATTATCCGTTTTATTTGAAGTAACATAAATCATTGAATTGCCTAATTCTTCTAAAGTACACATATGTTTATTAAAAAGAATTTTTAAAAGAGGATAGATTGGTACTAAAAACTTATAAAATTTATGAGTATTTTTTAGTCCTTTAATCGGGTGAATATAACCGGGTCTAAACATATAAGTTGATTTAAAACCTAACTTTGCCAAATCATTTTCAGTTTTCCCTTTTATGTTAGCCCATTTTGCTCTGTTCTTTTCAGTCTCATCAGTTCCCTCGCCGCTAACATAACAAAATGTCATATCATCATTAATATCTCTTAGTAGTTTACCTATTTTTAAAGTTAAGTTATAAGTTATGTTTTTATATTTTTCCAAAGGCATTCCCACTGAGGAAACTCCCATGCAATAATAACATGCATTATAATTAGAAAGTTTATCACTAATTGATTCAATATCATTAAAATCAGTAAGAATTATTTCTTCCAATTTGGGATGTATTATATCACAAGATTTTCTATTTATTACAAGCACTTTGTTTACTCTTTCATCATTTAGGCAGATATGTAAGACTCCTTCGCCAACCATTCCTGTTGAGCCAAAAATAATTGTATTTATCATTTATTTACTCCCGACAAGATTAATTGATTTAAGAATTAACCAATCGTATATTCGATCAGATAAAAGTTTACGTGTCCATAGCAAAATAGATGATGACCTTCCTTTTACATATCTTGTTTTAGGTTTTTTAGCAATTACTGCCTTAACAATTGCATCGGCAATTACATCGGCTTTTGATCCATATTTATCTAATATTTCTAAGAACTTATATTGTTTTTTTGCTAATTCTCCATATGCAGTATTGCCGGATATTTTCAACAAATTTTCTCTCGCAATCGTATTCCATTCAGTATATATTGGACCGGGTTCAATTAAAACAACATCAATACCAAACGGTTTTAATTCTTGACGTAAACAATCACTTAATCCTTCAACGGCAAATTTTGAAGAATGGTACCATGCACCGTTCGGTTCGGAAATTTTACCCGCAACAGAAGAAATATTAATAATTCGTCCAAATTTTTGGTTTCTCATATGCGGAATAACTAATTGACTTAAGCGTGCAAGTCCAAAAACATTTACTTCAAATTGATATTTTGCTTCTTCTATAGGAACATCTTCTACCGCACCATAAGAACCGTAACCGGCATTATTTACAAGGATGTCAATTCGACCTTCGTTTTTAAGAATATGATTAACACCCTCAATCAACTCACTATCAACAGTAACATCCATTTTAATAGTTTTTATTCCTTTTCCTTTTAATTCTTCCATTTTGTCAGTTCTTCGAGCAGCTCCATATACAACAAATCCCTTCTCAATCAATCGTAAAGCAGCTTCTTTTCCTATTCCGGAAGAAGCACCTGTTATTAAAACTACTTGTTTCATTTTTTCCTCAATTTAATAAAAACAACTATTACTTAAACACTATTTATAATTACAAAGTTCAAATAAATGAATATTCATTTATTTATAATTTAAAATTTTTATAGCTTAATTGCATCCCAAGCTAATGAAAATGCTTTTTCTATAGTATCTAAATTTAATTCTAAGTTTTTGCACTGTTTTGAGTTTGCTAAAATCATCATAGGATAAAAAATGAAGGCAGTAAGCATTTCAATAGGAACATCCTTAATCACTTTTTGCTCTATTCCCTTTTTTAGGACATCAAAAAACGGCTCAAAATGCTTTTCGACTTCTTCGTGGTTTACAAGTTCGTTAAACGCAGAATTTGTAAATTGCTCCATATAAAGATATAAATCATTATATTTTGCCGAAAATTCAAAACCATTATTCCAAAATGTCTTTAATATATCTCTAAAAGGTCTTTGGTTATCAAAATTAATCAAAAGAGCTTCGCTCAGCATTTTCTTAATTTCAACAAATGTAGATACCAACAAATCTTCTTTATTTTTATAATAGATATAGATAGTAGCAGGAGACACTCCCGCTAAATTTGCGATTTTTGAAACGGAGCAAGCAGCAAATCCAATTTCGTTAACAAGCTTTACTGTTGCTTTAATAATTGCTTTTTGTTTACTTTCATCTTTAATTCTCATACTTCTAAAATAAATGATTGTTCATTTATTGTCAAGTAAAAAAACAAGAATTTTAGATTTAGCCCTCCTTTCTGATTCCAATTTTACATTTCCTTAAATAAATTAACCATTTCTATAGCAGTCATAGCGGCATCCCATCCTTTATTACCTGCTTTTGTGCCTGCCCTTTCAATAGCTTGTTCAATTGTATCTGTAGTTAAAACACCAAAAGCAATAGGCAACTTATGCTTTAATGATGTTTGTGCAATTCCTTTGGATACTTCTGCAGCAACATAATCAAAATGAGGAGTACTTCCGCGTATTACTGCACCAACACAAATTAACGCATCATATTTTTTGAATTCTGCTAATTTTTCGGCAGCAACAGGAATTTCAAACGCACCGGGGACTTTTACAATAGTAATATTTTCTTCTTGTGCTTCATGTCGTTTTAAGCAGTCTATTGCTCCTTCTACCAATTTTTGGCTAATAAAATCGTTAAAACGACTTACCACAATTGCAAATTTTATATTTTTAGCAATTAAATTACCTTCGATAATATTCATTTTTATTCCTTAATAATTTTTATAAACTAATCTTCTCATTGTATCAACTAACTTGGAGGGGATTACATATTTTCCTAAATTGGAGTCATCGTTTTTATAACCGCCGTGATAATCAGAACCGCCTGTTTCAAACAGAAAATATGAATTTACAATACCCCTATAAAAGTTTGTATGATTGTGCATATGTGACGGATGAATAGTTTCTATTCCGTCAATTCCCGATTTAATAAGCGAGGTTAAAATAGAATCACCTATATTAATAGGATGGGCTAATATAACAAGTCCTCCTGCATCACTAATTAGCTTAATTGCACTTGCAGCCGAAAGGTGATTTTTTTTAACATAAGCCGGTCCGTTATCTCTAAGATATTTATCAAAAGCTTCGTAATAATTTTTAACCGCACCTAAAGCAACAAGCGTATTTGCAATATGAGGACGCCCTATTGATGAGTACTTAGCTCGTTTCACTACGTCATCTATTGATATATTAACACCCAAAAAATTAAGCTTTTCAATAATTTTCATTGCCCTATTCATGCGTTCGGCTTTAAAAAACTTGATATACTTAATTAAACTTTCATCTTCGGTGTTAATAAAATAACCTAATAAGTGCACTTCTTTATCTTCAACATCGGTACTAATTTCAATTCCGTTAATTATTTCAATACCGTGAAATTTAGCTCTCTCCTTTGCTTCTGCTACACCGTCAACCGAATCATGGTCGGTTAAACTGGCTATTTTTATACCTGCAGCCGCAACTTTATCAATTAAATCACTTGGTGATAAAAACCCGTCACTAAAGTATGAATGTAAATGTAAATCTGCAACCGAAAGCATAATTATTAAACGTACAACTCTTTAAACTTAATATAATCCAATATTTTTAATTTTGTTCCGTCCATCTCAATAAGTTCTTTTTTAGCAAAGGCATGCAAAGTTCTTGAAATAGTTTCTCTCGAAGTACCTGCCATATTAGCCAAATCTTGCTGAAGAGGCATTTTTTCAATCTCAACAATACCGCTTTTAATTTTGCCTAAGTCATCAGCTAATTGCAAAATAACCGTTGCAACCTTACCTTCTGCGTCTTTTAAAGAAAGCGCTTTAATTTTAATATCTGCTTGGCGTAATCTGCGGGTTAATTCCTGTAACAATGCAATAGCAATTTCGGGATGTGTTTGCAACAAATCTAAAAATTGTGCACGTTGAATAATAAACAGCTCTGTATCTTCAATTGCCGTAACCGTAGCCGAACGCGCTTGTCCGTCTAAAATTGCCATTTCGCCAAAAAAATCGGAATCTGCCAATATAGATAAAATAACTTCGCGACCGTCTGTACTTGTTCTACTAACTTTTACTTTCCCTTCTACAATAATAAATAGTGCCGAGCCTGCATCTTCTTCCAATAATACTACCGTCTCTCGTTTGTAGTATCTTCTGCTGCCTGCTTCACTAATTGTATCAATCGTGCTATCCGGTAATTCAGAAAAAATCGGTACGTACTTTAAAAATTCGGAGGACGAAGACATATTCACCTCTATTAATAAAAAAATGTGATTGAGCTCACATTAATACTAAATTTTTGGGAATTAAACAAGCACATTTTTGAATAAAATAAAACTTAATCAAAAATTAATGCCCTTTTGTTGTAAAAATTAATTTTTATTCTTAATTTTGTATGCTTATTTAAAAATCATTATTATAACGGAGGAAATTATGCCAATTAAAGTTGGAATTAATGGTTTCGGAAGAATCGGACGTTTAGTATTCAGAAGAGGCTTAGAATTAGGAAATATCGAATTTGTAGGCATCAACGATTTAACCGATGCAAAAACTTTAGCTCACTTACTAAAATATGATTCAGTTCACGGTAAATTTAAAGGTGAAGTAAGTGTAGAAGGCGATTGTATTATCGTAAACGGTCAAAAAATAAAAATTACGGCAGAAAAAGACCCTGCAAACTTAAAATGGGGTGAATTAGGTGCCGAAGTTGTTGTTGAAGCTACCGGTATTTTCCGTTCACAAGAAGCCTGCATGAAACACATTGCCGGCGGTGCTAAAAAAGTTGTTTTAACTGTTCCTTCAAAAGGCGATGTTGATGCTACAATAGTTTTAGGCGTAAACGATGAAAAATTAACAGGCGAAGAAAAAGTTATTTCTAATGCTTCTTGCACTACTAACTGTTTAGCTCCTGTTGCTAAAGTATTAAATGATAAATTCGGAATTGAAAAAGGTTTTATGACTACGGTTCACTCTTATACAAACGATCAGAGAGTATTAGATTTGCCTCACTCCGATTTGAGAAGAGCTCGTTCTGCAGCCGTTAATATTATCCCTACTACTACCGGTGCCGCAAAAGCTGTTGGTAAAGTTATTCCTGAATTAAAAGGTAAATTAGACGGTTTTTCATTACGCGTTCCTACTCCTGACGGTTCAATTACCGATTTAGTAGCAATAGTAAAGAAAGAAGTTACTGCTGAAGAAGTTAACGCAGCAATTAAAGAAGCTGCCGAAACAACAATGAAAGGAATTTTGGAATATACCGAAGATCCTATCGTTTCTTCTGATATAGTTGGTAACCCTGCTTCAAGCATTTTTGATGCTCAGTCAACCATGGTTAACGGTAACTTAGTTAAAGTTGTTTCTTGGTATGATAACGAATGGGGTTATTCTTGCAGAGTAGTAGATTTAATAAAAAGAATTGCAAAATAACTAAGGTTATATCAAGCAGATAGAATTACAAAGACGCAGGATACTCTTGCGTCTTTTTTTTAAATTAAATTCTTTGGAGGATTTATATGAATAAAAAAATGATTGATGATATTGAATTAAAAGGAAAGAGGGTATTAGTTCGCGTTGATTTTAACGTTCCTTTAGACGAAAACCTAAATATTACTGACGATATAAGAATTACTTCTGCATTACCTACAATTAAAAAAATTATGGCTGAAGGCGGAAAAGTAATTTTAATGAGCCACTTAGGACGTCCAAAAGGACAGCCAAACCCAAAATATAGCTTAAAACCGGCAGCAGTTCGTTTAAGCGAATTGTTAGGCGTTGAAGTTAAAATGGCTTCTGATTGTGTTGGAGAAGAAGTTAAATCATTAGTAAACGGACTAAAAGACGGCGAAGTTTGCTTGTTGGAAAATTTACGCTACCATGCCGAAGAAGAAAAAAATGTTCCCGAATTTGCGGCTCAATTAGCCGAGTTAGGTGATGTTTACGTTAACGATGCTTTTGGAAGTGCGCACCGCGCTCATGCTTCAACCGAAGGAGTAACAAAGTATATTACTACTTGTGTTAGCGGTTATTTAATGAAAAAAGAATTAGATTACTTAGGAAATGCCGTTGCTAATCCAAAACGTCCTTTTACGGCAATATTGGGCGGAGCAAAAATTTCCGGCAAAATTGACGTTATAAACAATTTAGTTTCCAAAGTTGATAATTTAATTATCGGCGGCGGTATGGCTTATACTTTCTACAAAGCGATGGGACACGAAGTCGGAACATCTTTATTGGAAGCCGAGAAAGTTGATTTAGCTAAAGAGATTTTAGAAAGCGTACCAAAATCGGGCGTAAACTTTATGTTACCGAAAGATGTTGTAGTTGCTCCGGAATTTAACAACGACTCTCCTTCCGAAGTAGTTGGTATTGACGGTATCCCCGCAGATAAAATGGGATTGGATATTGGTCCGGCTACTATTGAAGCTTTTAAAAAGGTTATTTTGGAAAGTAAAACTATTTTATGGAACGGTCCAATGGGTGTTTTTGAGATGGATAACTTTGCGAAAGGAACTAATGCAATTGCAATGGCTTTAGTAGAAGCTACCGAAAACGGTGCTATTACAATAATAGGAGGTGGTGATAGTGCAAGTGCTATTAAAAAAGCCGGCGTTGAAGAGAAAGTAACTCACGTTTCAACAGGGGGAGGTGCTTCGTTAGAATTTTTAGAAGGTAAAGTATTACCCGGCGTTGCTGCATTAAACGATAAATAATAATTTTGAATTCTTAATTTTGAATTCTTAATGTCCTCATTCCTTAATCGGAATGGGGATTTTTTTTATTTGTTAATTATTTTGGTAATGTTTTTCTTTTTACACGGGGTTTAAACCCCGTCCTATCAAAATATTAATTTACGTTCTTCAGCTATTACTTTCTTACCAATTTATTTAATTACAACTATTTTCAAATAGGGGCTACTAAACCGTTTTTAATGTTTTAAACTCGTATTATTGTAACACTTAAAATGCTCCTGAAAGCGATAATATTTGTCATCTTATTAAATTATGTCTCTCCGCTGGGGCTACTGTTCTCTTGTTTTATCTTGTTACAATAATATCGCCTCTCTGAGGCTTATTTCTCAATACAGTTACTTACACTTCTTTTAGACCCGTAGGGTCGAAATTATTGTAACAATTCAATTACTAAAACAATAGAAACTTTTAGATTACAAAAAAAACCAGAACCTTTTTATAACTTTTAATGTCTAATAATATAAAATTTTACATTGTGTAAAAAATACCTTAATTTTGTAAATAAAAAACAGAGAAATAGAGATGGGTTACTACGATAGAGATTATTACCGCCCCGGAGGATTCGGATTTTCATTTTTTCCGCCGGTTATTAAAAATTTATTAATAATAAATGCAGTTGTATTTATATTACAAACTTTATTTGAAAATATTACATTTGGAGGCGTACCGGGTTGGTATTATGTAAATAGGTATTTTGCATTAAATCCTCTTGTAGGGTACGACCAAGCAATGCAACCGTACAATTTTCAGATTTGGCAACTTATAACTTATCAATTTATGCATGGCGGGTTTAGCCATATATTATTTAATATGTTTATGCTTTGGATGTTTGGAATGGAAGTGGAAAATATATGGGGGAGCAAGAAATTTCTTGTTTTTTACATTCTTTGTGGTGTGGGTGCCGGTTTATTTCAAAGCTTGTTCCCGCTGCTTTTAGGTTTAGATGCAGCTCCCACAGTTGGTGCAAGCGGTTCGGTTTTTGGTGTGATGATAGCATTTGCAATGTTTTTTCCTGATAGATATATTTTCTTATATTTTCTTTTGCCTATTAAAGCAAAATACTTAGTTGCCTTTTTAGTTGTAATTGAATTTTTATCCGTTGGTAATATGAGTTTTGTTGCTCACTTAGCACATATAGGCGGTGCGGTAACCGGTTTCTTTTTTGTTTTATTTGATAAACAACATAATTTTAATTTTGACAGATTTTTTAAGGGAAATAGAAGTAAAGGGAACATAAACTATAATTTTAGGCGCCCTTCCTCTTCTCATGCGTATAATAATGTTGAAGATGCGGACTTTGTTGACATAAACAAAACACACAACATTAACGACGAAGAAGCTACACAAGAAGAAATTGACAGAATACTTGATAAAATCAGCCAATCGGGTTACAATAACTTAACCGATAGAGAAAAGCGGATATTATTTAATGCAAGCAAAAAACAATAGTTTAATTTTATCAATAATTATTTTTGTTTTGCTTTTTGGCTGCAATACTCCAAAAGAAATAGACAAAACTACTTTAAGCAAAACTTATGTTGACATAATGATTGCACAAGAAATATATTTGCCTAATTTTGATTCGCTTAAAATTAAAAAGCAAAAAATATTTAAAAAGTACGGCATTACTGAAAAAGATTACAATTATACACTTGAAAGTTATAAAGCAGATACCGAAAAATGGAACGAATTTTTTGCTTCTTCGCTTGCATACCTCGATACACTTAAAAAACGAGTAAAATAGATGAAAGTATTTTTGGACGATATACGTACCGAACCCGCAGGTTGGATACGAACCAAAACCGCAGATGAAACAATTGATATACTATTAAATAATGTTGTTGAAGAATTAAGTTTAGATTACGATTTAGGCGGTGAAATTTATTGCGGTAACGGCTTTGATGTTCTAATTTGGATTGATAATAATAAAAAAAATCCTCAGTTTACTATGCCTAAAAAAATACATATACATTCCACTCATTCATTTTACCGCCCACGAATGGAATCTTTTGTAAAACAATTATTAAAATAACCACCGCATCTATTTTTTATTTCCAATAAATAAATTCATGGGTTGGGATTATTGCCCCTCCCCCACGCATGAATTCGTGGGCTACTTAACACTCAACATTTAACATATTTTTGAACCAGGATTTTCAGGATGAAAAAAGGATTCACAGGATATAACCAATTATCATTAATTTTGTCTATTATCTAACATCTAACGTCTTAATTCTAAGGTCTTCCGGCTCCGAAGGAACGATATTTTTGTAACCCGCATAAACACGAAAATATTTTAGCCTTGTAGAGGCGACATTGGTTTTTGGATACATATATTCCCCATGAATGATTTCGTGTGCTGCGAGGTTTGTTATTCAACATTTAACACTCAACATTTAACATTATAAATACGCTTGACGTAATTTTTCTTGGTCAAGAACATTAACCATATTAAATTCGTTTTCGTCAACACGTTCAACATCACCGAAATAATTATTTTCTGCGCTATCTTTTTGAGAAACCGTTTTAACATTTTTAACAGAAAGAATAGCCATTTTTTCCACTATAATATTATTTCCTCCTTCGGCATCAACCGTTCCTTTTATGTAATAAGGACCCATGGAAAGAGTCATCTCGGCATAAAGTTCGTACTCCTTAGGAAAAATAACCGCTTCAAAAGTTCCGGTTAAATCTTCAAGCGAAAGAAATTTCATAATTCGATTTGATTTTGTTTTAATACGTTTACTTGCCATATACCAGCCGATCATTTTAACCGACTTCCCCGCATATTTTGCCATATCGGCAGCTTTAATAATTTCGGGACGTTTGGTAAATCTTTCAAAAAAGTATAACGGATGTTTTGTAACCATAAAGTCAAACAATTCATACTCTGCCGCACAAATTTCTTCAATACTATATTCAACATCCGTATTAGCCAACTTTTCCAGTTCAATGGATTCATCCTCAAAAAGATTAAAATAATCTGCTTCCAAAATACGTCTGTGTTTAATATAAATATCAAGTAACCGCATTAAAGCAGGGCGTGTTTTATTAAAACACTGCATAGCCCCTATTTTAATTAGTAAATAAGTATCTTCGTATCCGGGTTTTACGCGCAAAAGGAAGTCCAGCAACGACTTGTATTCACCGTTTGCAGTTCTTTCTTCAACAATTTTTTCTGCTGTTTTATTCCGCAAACCTTTAATAGCTAAAAACCCTATCCGTATTAACTTATCGTATCCCGTATATTCAACCATACTATTATTAACGCAAGGTAATAAAACCTCTATCCCCAATCTTTTTGCCTCTTGTATATAAACCGCCGGTAGGTAATAGCCCCCGCCGTTAGAAAGCACGCTTGAAAGGAACTCCGCGGGGTAATGTACCTTTAAGTAAGCTACCTGAAACGATAGCAACGCAAAAGACGCACTATGTGCTTTACAAAAGGCATAACCGGCAAACGATTCTATTTGCCGCCATAACTCCTTAACAACATACTCGTTATAACCTTTTTCCCTGCACGATTCAAAAAATCGAGCTTCTACCTGTTGCATTGCGTTGTGCGATCTCATTTTACCGCTCATCGCACGCCTTAATAAATCAGCTTCTTCTAAAGTTAAACCTACAACAAGATGCGCCACTTTTATAACATCTTCCTGATAAATCATTACTCCGTATGTTTCGCTTAAAATCTCTTTAAGCTGAGGCAGCAAATATTTTCTTCTTTGCGGATTTTTGTGCCTTAAAATAAATTCCTGCATCATGCCGCTTTCGGCAACCCCCGGACGTATAACCGAGCTGGCAGCGGTAAGAAGTTCAAAATTATCGCAATCTAATTTTTTTAATAAAGACCTCATTCCGGGCGACTCGATATAAAAACAACCTATGGTTTTTCCTTCCCTTATAATTTTTTTTGTCCCTTCGTCGTTAAAAAGCATGTTATAATCGTATATATCAAAATCTACTCCGCCTTTATTACGGGCTATTTCGGGATAAACTATCGGTAAAGCATCTTTACTACGCTTTGTTTCCGGTAGTTTGTACGATTCCATATCTATGCTAAATTCGGTTCTATCTTCCATTTGTACTACATTATAGTAAACATTTGTGCACTAAAATTAATACATTTTTAATAATTATGCAAGTCTTCTATATTTTTTATACTTGAATTTTTTTTAATTATTTTTATTTTTGTAAGCAATTAAAATCAGTGAGTTATAAAATGAAATCTGTATTGGTGGTTGATGATAGTTATGCTTTTGCCGCCATGCTGCAAAAAGCATTGATGATGCGAGGCGAAACAAAAGTTGAACTGGCAAAAAACGGAGTTGAAGGATTAGAAATATTAAAAAAAGGACTCCCTTCATTAATAATGCTTGATATTGAGATGCCCGTTATGAACGGAATTCAATTTTTAGAAACTATACGAAAAAATGAACAATACAAAAATTTACCGGTAATAATAATGTCTGCTAACAAAAATGCCGAAATAATAAAAAAAGCTTTAAGTTTAGGCGTATCGGATTACATGTTAAAACCGGCAAGCATTCAAACAATATTAGAAAAAGTAAACAAAGTAATGGAATAGCTCTATATAATTATTTCAATGCCGGTTATCAAAAAATAGATAACAATTACATTTATAAAAAACACCGTTAAAAATAAAAGCGATTCCTTTTTCCCTAATAATTTTAATAATAACATAAACGAACTAAAACAAATACCGACTGAAGTAATAGAAAAACTTACTGCTGCAGCCAAGTCTAACCCACCGTATTTAATTAAGGGACTTAAAGTAATAATATCCGCACCGTTACATAAGTAAATAGGTATTCCTAAAATAATTAGTAAAATTGGTTTAAAGAAACCGGAATTAAAGTTTAAAATATTAACGGCATTTGAATGAAATATAAAATCAATAGTAATACTTATAAATGCAGCAATTAAAAGATAAGGAAAAAGACTTTTGAAAATTAGATATGTTTCCTCATAAATATCAAAAACAAATAATTTTTTACATCCGTTAGTTTTGCACGAAGTAAATATTTCTGCATTATTAATATTTTTCCGTTTATTTAATTTATCCAATATAATTGCCGTAAATACCGAAATAATAAATGCGGCAACAACTCTATAAATAGTATATCTTATTCCTAAAACCGATAGAGATAACACAACTATATACGGATTTAATAAAGGTGCTGCAATAATTATTATATAAGCAATCTTATAGTTTACTTTTGTTCCAAATGTTTTAATAATGGGTATAATGCTGCATGCACAAACAGGTATAACCGAAGCAAATATGAAAGCAGAATATATAGTTTTAGGTACAAAATTTTTAATTTTTATAAAATGTTTTTCAATTATTTGAGAAATAAAAATGCCTAAGATTACAACAAACCATAATTCAATTAAATTTTCATAAATAGAAAATGCCCAGCGAGGCAATTTTGCATAAATTATACAGTTTTGTTTTGTATTATATGTTATTCCGTAGTATGATTTATAAATCGTATCCAATATTATAACAAAAAGCGGAATAAAAACAAATGCTTTTAATATACTTTTACGCAATGAAATTATTATAATTTTAATGTTTATAATTAGTTCGTTCATAATTATTTTAAATATGTCATCTTTAAAACCTTATTAAAATTCGGTTCATTATTCCCCGTTTTTATGTTTAGTTTGTAAAAATAAACTCCTCCTGCCAAATTATTTAAATCTATTGTCAACTCGTTATAACCTGCATCTTTTATTCCCAAGTCATATACCTTAATTAATTCACCAAGTACCGTATATAAGTATATTTCCGTATAAGCCGGTTTCTTTAAATAATATCCTATTGTTGTAGAAGAGTTAAACGGATTAGGGAAGTTTTGATTAAGGTTAAATTCATATTTTTTAATATCATTATTTTTAATTTCGTTTACAATCAGTCTATTTTCCCAAACACATAACGGCGCCGATAACCCGCTTCCGCCTAATACATCAGAAGCTGAAACAATATCCGTATCCCCGTCATTATCTATATCAAATGTACATAGGGGCCAAGGACCGTTATAATTTTGCACTAAATTTATTTTCTCCCAATTATCTCCGGTTTGATTAATATTTTTGTAGATATTTAGTTTATCCCCTGAAAATGAATTTGCAATAATATCAATTAAACCATCATTATTTAAATCAGCTGTGACTACTGTTAACGGTGATGAGGAGTTATTATCAACAAATACTCGTGTCCATTTCACCGAGTCTTCACCGGAATTTTTCCATAAAGATATTTCCGCACTCGAGTAACCACAAGAAATAACATCGAGAAAGCCGTCCATATTAATATCACAAATTGTTACCCAATGGGGCAATTCCGTATTTTTAGTTATCAAATTTTTGGTAAAAGTTAGCGAGTCGCCTCCTTCATTTTTAAACCATGCCACTTGGTGTAATCCGGAAGAGCCTGCTACAATATCAATTTTTCCGTCACCGTTAATATCCCCTGCAGCAATTGTTTGAGAAAACGAAAAATCTTTTGTAACCGTGTTTTGATGCCATGATAGCGGAGTACCGCAATTATTTTTCCACCAATCTATTCTATTAACCGTACCGCCGCAGCTTGCAATCAAATCTTTATTACCGTCATTATCAATATCTTCAATAAGCACCATGTGTGCATTTTCAAAATTATTGCTTATAACATATTTTTGCCAACTTTTAGCATTTTCTCCCAAATTAATATATAAAGCCACACAATTATTTGTACCGCTACTTATTGCAAAGTCCGGCAAACTATCGTTATTAATATCTTTTGCATAAACATATAAGGGTGCTATAAAATTACTATCAACAATAATTTTTGTAAAAGATTGAACTAAGTTACCGTTATTTATCCAGATTACTATTTTGTTTTTTTGCTTATAACATGCTATTATATCATTATCTCCGTCATTATCAAAATCAGCATAATGTAATCCGGATATTCTTTCGCCTTCTATCTCCAGTTGATGCTTCTCAAAATTAAATTGTCCGTTGGTACTAATACTTAAAACTAAATTAATAATCAAAATTTTAAATAATGTTTTCATATTCTACTCACTTAAGTAATGTTAGTTTATTAATAAAGTTTTTTTTACCAACACTAAGTAAACAAAAGTAAACTCCTGAACAAGCTGTATTACCGTTATCTGCTTTGCCTTCCCACATTACTGAATAAGAACCGGAATTTTGATATCCGTTTACCAATTCTTTAATAACTTGTCCCGTAATATCAAAAATTTGCAACTTAACATCAGAAGCCTCAGCTAAACTATAACTTATTGTTGTTGAAGGATTAAACGGATTTGGGTAATTATTGTATAAAAAAGTTTTAGGAACAAAACTTTCACCTTCGGCACTTGACGTATTTATTTCAAAAATTGTATTAAAAATATCATAATTACCATCTTCGGAATTTGTAAAGCCTATCAACATAAATCTATCGGATGTAATTTTTAAAATGTTTGTTGCCCACTCGTTTTTCCCAAAATCAATTATATGATTCCATTGTGTATTTCCCAAACTATCAACTTCTGTAATTAAAATATCATTGTTATAGTTATCTTTTTTACAATTACCGATTGCAATAAACATGTTTTTATCAATTTCGGTAATATCGGCACCGTAATCATAATAATTATATGCTTCTTTATAAACGCCCCATTTTTTTACTCCCGCATCGGTAAGCTTAAAAATACTAATATCCATAAAATCGCTTCCGTGCCTATCAGAATTACCGATAAAAGTAAAACCACCGTCCAATGTAGCAATTATTTTGCCTGCACTATCAAAATTATTTCTATTCAGATTTTTTTGCCAAACAATATTTCCCTGAAAATCCATTTTTATTGCAAGCATATCACGATTTACCGCATTAAACGAGCCGGTGGAACCTGCACATACAATATAATCATCTTTTGTTATAATGTTTGATGCAAGTTCGCTACCGGTTCCCCCAATTTTTTTCTGCCAAATTATATTCCCTTCTTTATCGGTGTTAGTTACATATA
>CALGLM010000182.1 GCA_937930275.1 uncultured Ignavibacteria bacterium | reverse complement strand
GAGATTACGTACGGTGACTGGAGTTCAGACGTGTGCTCTTCCGATCTATTGGACACAGGTACTAACGGAACCGGGTTTTCTGCAAAATTTGCAGGTTATTATTTTAATGGTTTTAGCGGTATTGGAACGCGTGTTGTTTTGTGGTCAAATTATAGTATTGTTGATATAATTTCGGGGGCTTATCAATCTTATTATCTAAGCATTATTAATTCAGCTGCATTAAGTAATACTGTAGAAAGTCTATATGGATCGGTTCGTTGTACAAAAGAAATTCAATGATATTTTTGTGTAAATGGCTACTTGATTAATATCGGTAGCCTGAAAAGTTTATTAGTTGTAATTACTCTATTTCAATAAAAGCATTTTTTTTGAGACTATTTTGTTGTTATTATAGTTGAGTGTATAAAAATATATTCCGCTACTTAAATTTTCACCCGAAAAATTTATTAAATAATTACCTTCAATAAGTGACTGATTTAATACTTCTTTTATTTTTTTACCTAAGATATCGTATATAGAAAGATTAACAAATCCTTCTTTTGGTAAATAAAATTCTATTGTTGTATTTGGGTTAAATGGATTTGGATAATTTTGTTTTAATGTAAAATTATTTGGATTTATTGATGATTCAGGAATTTTAACTTCGGTTATAATAGTTGAATCACCGTAATATATACCTCCAAGATAAGCAGCTTTTAATTGCAAATGATAATATTTATTTTCGGTTGATATATAACTCTTATTCAAAATACCAAAGTTGTAACCTATTAAATAATTATTTCCCGGGTTAGTAAGTTGGGTAAATTGCTTGGTATCAATAGAATAATTTGTAAACATAACTATCGGCTCATGATTACTACACTTAAACGAATCAATTTCTCCGAATCTACTTAAATAATAGTTTTTATTTTCCGTTCCGACTAAAACATCCAATAAAACATCTTGAATTGTTTTATCACTATCAAAAACTGCTTTATAAGTACGGCACAAAGTAGTATCAATTCTTTCATAGCTATAAACACTATCGTAGTACACTTTGTAATATTTTAGTCCGTTTGAAAGAATAGTATCTTTTTTTACCTGCACAATTATCTTTCTTAAATATTGCAAATTACCGGAAACAGAATCTGACTCATACATATAATAAGCCCACCGGTTGCCTATTTTTAAAGGGTAATTATTTATGTTTTCATTTGCGGTTAGTTTTAATTTTGCATAACCGGATTGGGGGAAAACGGTAATATTTGGAACCACTGCTTTATCGGTAGCAGTAACTTTATAATACATATTGTATTTATTATTTAATAACTCGTAATTCAAAGGTATTATTTTATAAAATCTTTCATTAGAAAGTTGTTCAAGATTATTAGAAGGGAAGCGTAGTGTATCTTCACCGTTAGAATAAAAGTACTCAAATTTAGCAGATTGTATATAACAAATGGAAGCATAACTTTTGGATGAACGTGTATATTTATGTTTTATATTAAATTGAATTACTAAATCGTTGTTATGTTTTCCTCTCGCGTCTAAAAGAACAATATTTGCTTTTGAAGTATCAATTATTGTTGTAGCCAATGTAGAATCTGCAGATATAAAACCGATTAAATTATATTCTCTGGAATCAAACATGCCCATTGGTCCTTCTGCAAAAACATCTCTAAAAACAATTCCGACTTTATTCATGTATAAATAATTTTTCTCTCCCTCATTTAGCCAGCTTCCGTAATTATATCCTTTGCAATAGGCAGTATTATTTAGAAAAGTATAGTTTTGTCCTATTACCGAAAATTGGTGTAATGTATATGCCAAATTTCCGGTATATGCAACCGGATATCGAAAATCAAAATACAAGTATTCCTTATTGGTAGATGTTAGGTAAACATATATAGAAGAACTATCTTTATCATATCGTGTCCATAACCAATTATAGTCAGATATCTTAAAGTAAAAATATTGTTTATGGTCAATAATCGTATCTTTAGTAATAGTTATTTCTTCTAATGCGGTATTATAACCATTTTCGCCGTATTCTTTTATATATTGCCATTTATTACCGAGTGCAAGAGGTAAAAAACAAGTATCTGCTGCAGTTTTGTTAAATATCTGCCCGAATGAAAATGCATTAAAAATTAAACTTATAACCAAAAATAAAACCAATCGCATTCCTCACCTCTCGTCACTTTTAATTCCAAAAATAATTTTAAAGCTATATATGTTAACCTTATATTTAATATTAAGAATTTTATTCTTAAAAAGCAAAAAATTTAGCTATAAATCAAAAATTATTTTTAGTATTATTATCCGTAAAAAAGTACAATGTTCAAAAATTTCTTGAAAAACAAAATTTAATTGAGTATTATTATTTATAAAATTGGGGTATTTATGAGATATGTGTATTTATTAACTGTTTTACTTTGTTTAAACGGTAATTATCTTTTTGCAAATAGTGTTAAGCTAACAATTAAAGGATGTAACGACACAAGTATAATTTTATATTCCGTAAAAGGGGAAAGTTTAACTATTATTGACACGTTTTATTC